>NZ_JBFAOF010000001.1:0-55182 GCF_040675125.1 Spirillospora sp. NPDC049652
CCTCCCGCAGCGGGCAGGTGCCGCACACCTCGGCGGCCACCAGCAGCCGCGCCGCGCGCTCGTTCGGCGACTCGTCCGGGTCACCGATGTGCAGCTCGGGGTCGAACCGGCACTGCGCGCCTCTGAGGGGCCTTCCTCGCAGATCCAGCACCGGGAACGGCAGGGGCAGGGGCGAAGCGGACACGGGCGTCTCCTCGGGAGCCGTGATCGGGTGGGACGGACGCAGCCCAGTGGCGTGCTTGGTGGCCTGTGCACTAGGCCGCGTCCGCGTCGTGGGGATGGTCATGGCGGCGAGGTCAGCTCAGTCCGCCGGCGAACTTCATCAGCGCGCTCATGCCGTGCTTGACCAGCGCGGCGGCGCCCTCGGGGTTGTTCCACACGTAGAGCAGCGCGGCCAAACCGGCGAGCGCCTGCGGCCACTTCTTCGGCTGGGACGGAATCACGATCGCCTCCACGCGAGAGCTTGGCCAACCTGACTAGCCAGGTTGCGATGACCAACAGCATGGCCAGCTTGGCTAGTCAGGTCAACCCCATCGGCGGAGATTTTTACTGGCCTGGCTAGCCAAGGCATACGCTTGGCACATGAGCGTGGACATGGACGCCCTCGGCGAGCTGGACCCGGACGACCCGCGTACGCCGTCGCAGCAGATTGCCCACAAGCTGCGGGCTGCGATCCTCACGGGCAAGCTCCAGCCAGGTGACCGGCTTCCGTCGCAACCCGATCTGGCAACCCGATACGGCGTGGCACGAGAGACCGTTAAGGCGGCTCTGCGAGTACTCCAAGGCGACCGGCTCATCATCAGTCGGCAGGGGAGCGGTTCCTACGTACGGGCCCAGACGGAACGGCCAGTGGGGTTGCGGCCACACGTAGAAGCTGCATTCGAAAGTCCGCACGTCTCTATCGACTTCGCCGGCTTCTCCGGTGAGACGCTGCATAACACCCTTATCGAGGTACTCGATAAGGTCCGTGCCGGACGCCTCACGCCCGAGTCGCTCAAGATCCGCATCATGATGTGCGACACGTCCGCACCGATGGCCCTACCCCGCCGAGTCGGCACTGATACGGCAGAGGTAGCGATTAGGGAGCGCGCCGACCGAATCACGCGCCGGGCGGTAGAAGGGATTATCGACGCCGTACACGAGATCGCGGATCTTGGGCTCATTAAGTCAGCCAGCGCCGAGGTACGCGTGCATGAAATCACGCCAGCGTTCAAACTCTACATCCTCAACTCAGAAGAAGTCTTCTACGGCCTTTATCCGGTAATGAAGCACACCATCAGGCTGAACGGAGACTCAGCCGAGATCTACGATCTCATGGGCAAAGACACCACCCTATTCCACTTCTCTAGCAACGACGAGACCTCAAACGGACCGCAGTTCGTGAAGGAAGCGAGAGGTTGGTACGACGCCCTATGGAGCACGCTCGCCCGCAGATACCAGGCATGACTCTGCCAAGCCAGATCGTCCGGTCAAGTGCTGTTCTCCTGCTCGACTTCGACGGGCCGGTCTGTAGGCTCTTCTCCGGCTACCCAGCGTCAGAAATCGCGGAGGAAATACGATCCTTCTTGCTTGATCAGGGCACCGATCTACCAAAGGCTTTGCACACCGAACGCGACCCGCTTGCACTCCTCAAGTGGACTAACGATAGTGCACCTTCTCTACTGCAGCAGGTCGAAGGGATCCAGGAGCGTGGGGAAGTAAGGGCCGCAGAGTCAGCGGCCCCTACTGCCCATTCCAGCGATGCTATTGAGTCGGCAACGCGAAGTGGACGTCCCGTGCTGATTGTCAGCAATAATTCGGCGCGCGCCATTTCCCACTACCTCAAGTTGCATCAGCTCACGTCGAGCATTGCCAGCATAGTTGGCCGCGTACCCGGTTGCCCCGGCAAGATGAAGCCGGATCCTTATAGCGTCCTAAAAGCCTTCGAGCTAGCGGGCAGCCCTCCATCACGTGGCGTCCTAGTCGGCGACTCCATAACGGACATCGAAGCGGCACATAAGGCCAGTACACAAAGTATCGGCTACGCGAAGACCGAGACTCGCGCTACACAACTCGCTAACGCTGGCGCTGACGCGGTTGTCGACAACATGGCGGTTATAGCGGAGGCATTCGCCAAGTCTTCACCGGAAGCCACATGACAGGACACGAAGTCCGCGTCCCCGCGGACGTTGCGAAATCAGTCGCAACTCGGTGGCCCGACCTCTACACCGAGTGGCATAAATGCGTCATTAATGAATTGGCTGAACTCTGCGCACGTTATGAAGCCGTACCGGTAGCAACGTTCGCTGCACGCTACGGCCTAGTCGTTGAGGTGGCCGCCAAGGCTGGTCGTCTGGTAATGCGCTCCAGTCCCGATCCTCATGGGGCAGAGCAGGCACGGGTTTCTGTGGCCATGTCCAAACTAGGAAAAGCCCCAAAAGTCCGCGAATGCTTTACGTCCCACACCGGCACGTGGGTAGTCATGGACCGCATCGTTCCTGGGACCACTCTCGATAAGCGTCCAATTCCCCTAAGCTCCTTGGCTTCTCTCCTGCAACCGATGCTCAACCACCCCTCCCCCGACAACGACATGCCGTCCCTCGTTGATTGGTTGCGCCGGCGTCTTCTAGATGACGAACTAAGCGACCTCGCACCAGGTCGCCAGCCAGCGCCTCGGGAGCAGCGCCAAAGCGCCATGAGCGACCTCGCCTGGCTAGCCACCCGCCCTATGGACGGGCTATGCCACGGCGACGCATCGCCAAGAAACATCTTGGAAGGCCAACGATCCGCGCTGTTCCTCATTGACCCAAGGGGCGTACGCGGGGAAGTCGCCTACGACGTTGCCATAGCCGCGTGGAAGACAGCGGGCGATGGGCGGGCAGAGTCGCGCGCGATGCAGCTAGCGCAGCTCGTGGGCGTCGCCCCTGATCGTGTGTCCGCGTGGTTGAGCGTCGCGGACGCTGCCAGAGTCTGAAGGGCACCGGCGAGCGGACCGGTCCCCGTGAGGCCATGTGCCGAATACGTGCCGAAGTCCACGGGGTCAGCACGCCTCTTCCTCTCATATCCCCAGGTGAGGCGGCGGATTGCTCAGAGAAGAGTCCTCCCCTGAAAAGCGGAAGGTCGGCGGTTCGACCCCGCCCCTGCCCACATCTTGCCTCTGACCAGCGAGAACATCGGTAACGGGTTGATCACCCCAGGTGTATACCGCTGGAACAGAGGAAAACTTTCCCACGATGGGTACGCATCGCAGGCGGCCCAAGAACCTCCACGCAGGTTCCTACCAGGCCGCGATCAACTCCTTCGCCCTCCACCTCAACGCTGAGGGCAAATCCCCTAAGACGGTACGAACCTACGTCGAAGCGACGCAATGGTTCGCTGCCGCACATCTCCGCGACAAGACCACCCACACCGACTGGGACGACGTCATCCCTGACGACGTCCGAGCCTGGATGGTCTGGCTGCTCGATACCTACTCCGACAGCTACGCGAACAACCAGTACCGAGCCCTCCAGCAGTTCTTCCGCTGGTGGTCCGAGGACGAGGAACTCCCGAACCCGATGGCCAAGCTCCGGCCGCCGGCCGTGGGCGAGAAGGTCGTCCCCGTCTTCACCGAGGAAGAGCTCAACAAGCTCCTGCGCAGCTGCGAGGGCCGGACGTTCGTCCAGCGCCGCGACTTCGCCATCCTGACGCTCTTCCGCTCGACCGGCCTCCGCCTGTCGGAACTCGCCGGCATCAAATACGACCCCGACGACCAGGACCGCAGCGACCTCGACCTGATGCGCCGCGAACTCCTGGTCACCGGCAAGGGCAACAAGCAGCGCATCGTCCGCTTCGGCCACGGAGCGGCCCGCGCGGCCGACCGCTACATCCGCGTCCGCAACAAGCACACCTACGCGTCCAACCGTGCTCTCTGGTTGGGCACCAACAACCGCCCGCCCATGACGGCGAACGGCATCTACCAGATGGTCGCCCGACGCGGTGAGGAGTGCGGCGTCGCCGTCAACCCGCACAAGTTCCGCCACCACTTCTCGCACACCTGGCTCGACCGGGGCGGCGCCGAAGGCGACCTGATGGAACTCAACGGCTGGACGTCCCCACAGATGCTCCGCCGCTACGGCAAGAGCGCCGCAAGCAAACGCGCCCGCCGCACCTACGACCGCATCATGGAGGACTGACCACGAACGCCGGAGGCCCCGGGCGATCCGCCCGGGGCCTTCGTGTCTATGCGGTGGACCGAGCCGAATAATTGCTCGGACGGCGCCTTGAGAACGGTCATGATCTACACATGCTTCGCAAGCTCCTCGGGCGGCGGCAGAAGACCAGCTCCGTCCCTACCCCGCAATCCCCCGGCCCTCTGACGGAGGCCGAGGTCGCCGAGGCCGAACGTGATCTCGGTATCGGATTTCCGGCGGAGTATCGCGACTACCTGCTGAACGTCAGCGCTGGCGGTGTAGTGGAACGTCTGCACCGCACCGCAGACGGTTGGGGCTGGCAGCACCAGGACGTGTGGGGAGAACAACTCCAAACGCCGTTCCCGCATCCGGACTCCTGGTCCGAGTATGCGGACGACCTGGGTGTTCGGTATCCGGAGCGAGCGGACTTCGCCGACGAGGAGGCTTTCGCGACCGCCGTGGAACCGTGGGCCCGGGAGTTCCGGGATCTCGAATGGCGGCAGGTCGCGGGTACGTTCATCGCGCGCAGCCACGGCTGCACTTTCAACACCCGCATGGTCGTCTCCGGGCCGCTGGCCGGCACCATGTGGTGGGAGGACCTGGGCTGCTGCGGCGTGATCGTCCCCCTCTCCTTGGATCACACCGTCGCCGCGCCACAGCCCATGACCTTCAACGAATGGCTCCGCCACGGTGCGGACTCGTACGCACTGAAGCCCCCCTTCGAGCCCACCCCCACACCGTCGCCAAAGCGATAGGACCGTGAGGGCTCGGGCGTGGAACACCCGAGCCCTCACGCTCACCCTCGCCGTCTCGCTTGTGCGCTGCGTTTCGCCAGCCGGAGCATGTAGGCGCGCTTCGCGTGCTCGGCTCGCTGTCGGCGCTCGTCGGGGTCGAGTTGCCCGTCCGGATCAACTTCGCGCTCGAAGCGAGCGAGGAAGGCGTCACGGGCGGGCTGGGTCCGTTTCTTGCGGTCGTGCGTTCTGCTCCAGGAGGTCAGGGCGGCGATGCGCTTGTCGATACTGCTCACAATCACCTGCTTCACGAGTCGTCGCGCCGCTCACGAACGACCCCCCGCCGTCGTAAGCGCACGCGGGTGGACAGCCGGTTCAGTTCTCGCTGGCAGTGGACGCAGCGCCAGACCGAGCCCGGCGCTGCGCACGGTATCCCGCACCCTTCTTCGGCTCGGGTTCTTTGGGGACGGACAGCCCCGGCTCACGATGCGGTTGCCGAAGGACCTCGCGAACAGCTTCCCAGGAGTACCGGAAGTCCTTGCCGGTCTTGAGCGCGGGGATCTGCCCGGCGTTGGCCATCCGCCGGACGGTCTGCGCCGACAACCCCAACTTCGCCGCCAGCTCCGCGGTGGTCAGCACATCGGGATCACGGCCTGCCTGCTCGGACATCAGCGCACTCCAGGTCAGCGAACGAGGCACTCAGCAGCACACTCTTCGACTACTTAACAAAGCTTGAAGCTGTTTGCGCTCCAACAATGCCACGCTGAGTTATCTTTCGACAACCACCGCACCGCGCGTCCACAGATCCGCTCCAAAAACACCAAGCACCTGCCTGGCCGGGCGTAACGGGCCTCTTAGCTGCTCGTCCGATCCCCCACGCACCGCAGCACCGCGCGCCACGCAGCAGGGTTCATGAACAGAACGCCCGAGCCCGGAGCCTTTGAGTCGCGAAGGGCGATCAGCCCGGAGATGGGTGCCACCTCGACGCAGTCGCTGTCTGTGCTCCCGCTCCAGCTTGACTTGCGCCAGCGAGCTTCCGAGGGGTCAACGTGAGGACTCATAAGATCGCCGGCACTCCTCTAAGAGGTCTACATCCAGGCTGGACAGGCTCCCTGCTGGTCGGCCAGAGCTTCCGAAGCTGCACCGTCCGGGTCAGGCATTCGCCCGATCTGTCACGTGGCGCAGCACCGCGCGCCATGTCGTCGGCGTCACGAGCAGGGCCCCCGCGTCCGGAGCCTTCGAGTCGCGGACGGCCACGTTTGAGGCGACGGCCGCGACCTCCACGCACTCTCGTGTGGCATCGCTTCTGGAGCTCTTACGCCAACTCGCACCGGAGAGGTCAAGGCCGTCCACTTCGCGACTCCCTGGGTCATGCAGGCATGTACTCCTTCGCGACGTCGGCGATGAGGCGGAGGCTGTTCTCGGGGCTCAGGGCCATGGCGCGAAGGTGGTCGAATGCCACGGTATACGGCCTTACCTGCCCGGCATCCTCCACATACAGCGTGCCGACCTGCTGCTCGATGTAGACCAGATCGGCATCCGCCGTCTCGGGAAAACCCAGGGCCACGAAGCTTCCGGTCATCGCCTGGTGCGCTCCTGCAGAGAAGGGCAGAACCTGGATGGTCACGTTGCTGAGTTCGCCGGCCTCGACCAGGTGAGTGAGTTGAGTGGCCATCGTCTCCGCCCCACCGATGACCCTGCGCAGGACCGCCTCGTTCAGGACGACCCAGAGATCCAGTCGCCGGTCCTCCGCCGTCAGGCGTTGTTGGCGCGCCAGGCGCAACTGGACGCGACGCTCGATCTCATCCTCGGAAGGCTTGCTGGGTGGGATCTGGAGTAGTGCGCGATGGTAGTCGGACGTCTGCAAGAGCCCCGGGACCAACTCCGCCTGGTAGACGCGCAGCGAGTCGGCTTCAGCCTCCAGGCCGACGTAGTCCTGGAAGTCATCCGGGATCACGTCGGTGTAGGTGTGCCACCATCCTCGCTGCTTCGCCTGCCGTGCCAAATCGAGGAGGCCTTCGCGGTACTCCTCGTCCTCGACCTCGTAGACGTCGAGCAGTAGTCGCAGGTCGCGAGTCTTGATGCCGCGCCGACCGGATTCGATGCGGCTGATCCATGACGGGTCGGCCTCCATGCGCCGCGAAGCCTCCACGCCTGTCATGCCCTTGCTCAGGCGGAGCGCCTTCAGCTCGGCGGCCAGACGACGACGGCGGACGGTGGGACTGCTTCCGACAGCCACGCACGCTCCTTCACTTCGATACCGATCAGCGTCGCGTTAAAGATCAACGGCATAAGTGTTTTGGCATATTGCCAAAACATGATTGGGGTGGCAATGTTGACAGTGTGTCACCGAGTCATCTCTCTTGGTGCATGAACGGTACGTGTGCTCCACGCGCACGAACGATCTCTCATCCCCGTCCCGCGTCTCGGAAGGAGGAGTGGACGAGCAGACGAGGCGGTCCCGGCCGGTGCTGGCACACCGACCGGGACCTTGATCGGATTCTGGAGATCCAACCAATGCACAATCGTACGAATCCCCCGGGTGTGGGGACAGTCCAACCCGCGGGCTCGTCCCCGCCGGCCCCCGTTCGCTTTCCGCACGCGAGGGCCTCTTCTCCGAGCCAGTCGCCTTGGGCAAGGCACGAACCTGACCCGGAGCGTGTGCTCGCCGAGCTGCACGCCCGCAATCCCGCGCTTGTCGCGTGGTGGGGAGAGTGGACGGGGAGCTACTGGCATCTCGACCAGGAGCTGGACGGTACGTTCCGCCTCTTGGAAGCGGCCACGGCTGAGGAGCTGCATGCTCAGCTCGTCGTCCTCGCGCGACGGACGGAGTGGCCTCCTGCTTGGTCGTCAGTTCCTCAGCCGTCGGCCGCGGCTTTCCAGCGCGTCCCGAACACCTCGGCGAGGCGCGTCCCGAGTCCGAGGGCGAGGGCGAGGGACGTCCCGGTGGCTCCCAGGGCTCGGCGCGGGTTGCTCTCCCGGCTGCTGCGCACGTTCACAGGACGCCGCCACCTTGAGCATCCTGCCAAGGCCGGCTCGTGCAGGAAGGCGTGCTGCGTTCCGAGCCAGCGCGGGCGGCGGGACGGGCGGGATGTGCTGTGCTGAACAGTCTCTCTCCCGACCTCATCGCCGGAGGGCACTGCTCCTTCCCTCTGCCGAGTGACGCGAGCTGCGCTTCCGTCGCGCGCTCGTCGCTCACCATCCTCATGAACGATCTCGGACTGCCGTCCGACCTCATCGACGACGGCGCACTCGCCGTCTCGGAGCTGGCCACCAACCAGCTGCTCCACGCGCCGGGCAGCAGCGCCGAGCTCTGGACGTGGATACGCACCCACCCTTCCCCTCATCTGGTGGTCACGGTCTTCGACACCGCCCGCGACGTCGTTCCTGTCCGGTCGGACGACTACCTGTTGGACGAGCACGGGAAGGGACTCGCGATCGTCGCCGCCCTCGCGGCCTCGGTCGGCGCGCATCCCAGCCGCGCTCGCCTCCAGGCGAACCCGGTGGAAGGGAAGGCCGTCTGGTTCACGCTGCCTCTGCCGCATCCCTGGCTCGGCACAAGCGTGAAGCCGAACCCGCTTCGTGCGAGGCAGCAGCTCCTTCTCGCTCTTCGGTCGCGTGGCCTGCCCGCCAAGCGCGTGAGCGACACTCCCGGCACGACGACGATCCACCTCGACAGGCTGCGCATCGACATCACCTGCGACGGCTTCGCCTGGTGCACCGAGGACGGCCTGCCCCTCCGGTATCCGCTGCTCGATCTGCAGGACGCCGTCGAGGCGATCATCCTGCAGATCGACACCTCATCCTGAGGCCGTTTCGCTTGGGCAGGCCGTCATGAGCATGGCGGCCTGCCCCTGCGGGTCTTAACGGGTCGGACTGCGTCGTCTCGGCGTTGGATCCGGCGCGCGTCGAATGGGCGGACTGGCAGTGAACGGGGGTCGCCATCCCTGTGGCAGCTCCGCCCGCACCGGTGCTACGTCCGGGACGTCCGGGAGTGCGTTCGAGGCGATCGCTCTTGGCTTCTCTGCTTTTGGGGTCTGAAGCAACCAGGGCGGCTCGGGGTGCTCCGGTGTCGTCCGGCGGATAAGTGTTGCCGCGGTCCTGGCCGCGTCCGCTTGGGGCTGTCGGCGATGCAGGCGGTGCAGGTCTGTGATCGCTTCGATGAGTGTCACGAGAGCGGCGGCGAGTTGGAGCATGAAGCCCGCGTCACCGGCTCTGGTGGTCGCTAGGACTCGGGCGATGCCGCGCAGCCGCATCCCTGCTGGTGTCGGGCGGGGAACGCGTCCATATGGTGCGCGGGCTGCACGGTCGTAGGCGTCCGCGGCCTGGTCCAGGTGGCGATTCCCGGTCGCGAGCGCAGCCGATCTGAGCATGTCGGCCGCGGCCCAGCAAGCGTCCTGGGCACGGTGCGGATCGACGACCGTGTTGCGCCGAATCTCGGCGGTCGCGAACTCCGCCGCCCTCGTCGCGTCCCTGTAGATCGCCTTGCGCTCCTCCGTTGTCAGTTCCGGGGGTGGGGGCTTCGGCACCCCGCCGTACAACGCGCGCCACAAGGCCGGCCACGAGAGGTCGGCCGCCAGCTTCCCTCCGCTGAACCATCGGAGTCGGCCGCCAGCATCGAAGTGATCGGGAAGAGCAACGGCGTAACCCGTGATCTCACCTGGATTGATCTCGCTCTGCCGGAGCCGAACCACCAGCCCCTCGCTTTCCAAACGCTCGAAGAACTCCGCAGGTGTCCGCGCGTGTCCGGCGGCTTCCCGGAGGACGGCCCGCAGGTAGGCCCGCGCGGTCCGCTCTGACAGGTCCCGTCCGGACACGGCCGGACTTCCGGACCGCCAGCGCGCCCGCAGCTTGGGAAGGGTGAGGTCAGCGGCTAGTTTGCCGCCGCTGTACCAGACCGCGAGTCCGCTCGCCGTGCGACCTTTCCGCAGCGCAACCGCGTATCCAGTGACCTGGTCCGGCTGACGTTCGCTGTACCGGAACCTGACGACGACGCCGGCCTCCTGGAGCCCAGCGAAGAACGCGGCCTCACTCCCCGCCCCGGCCGCCGCAGTCTGCACAAGCCGACGCAGTTCGGATCGCGCATCGCGCGGCATGCCGATCCGACGCGCCTTCTCCGTCTCTGCACGGGTCGAGCGTCGGGCCGCGGTCCGGTCAGCCGGAGCCGTCCGCCGTAGTCCGAAGCGTTCCTCGATGGAGCGGCACGCGGACCGCACACGGTAGGCGTCGTTCCACACCTTCGGACGCGTCCCGTCCTGGCGGGCCAGGGCGGCGACCAGGTGGACATGGTCGTCGGCGTGCCGGACCGCGATCCAGCGGACGCCGTCCGGATCGCCGTCCGGGGCCAGTCCGGACCGGTCCATCACCTCGCGGGCGACCTGTGCCCACTGCTCATCGCTCAGGATCGGGTCCTCCGGCGCCGCTCGAACCGGCACATGCCACACCGGGCGAGGATGGTTTCGATTTCCGAGAACCTCCACCGGCAGTGACAGCAGTTCAGCCAAGTGCCGGAGGTCCCAGCGTCCGTCCTCTCGCTGCGTCGGCTGCAGGAGATGCGCGGGCCGAAACCCAGCCACAATCCGCGGCGCAACGTGCTCGCCATTCGCGCCGGGCCCGAACAGGTACCGCAACACCCCATGAACCCGATCCCGCCGCAGGACCTTGGCGATCAACGAGCGGTCACCGCAGCTTCCTCCGGGCCTCCTGCACGGCCTCGTCCAGCCCCAGCAGGACGCGCTCTGCCGTCCTCGCATATCCCTCAAGCGCCGCGGTTGGCGCCCCTGACGCGTGCAGCGCGGCTACCGCTTGATTGAGGTTGACCCCGACCCGATTCACCTGCCCGGACGCCTGCATGAGTCCGGTCACGACCTCTCGCCACGGCTCACACTCTGGCGGTTCCCGCTCTTCAACCACCGACAGAGCCGTCTCGGCGACGAACGCCCCCAACGCCCAGCCCGACCGCTCCGCAGCCGCCGCCAACGCGGCCCGTTCCTGCTCCGAGACCCACACCGGAATCCGACACGTCCGCCGATCCACTCCGCGCTGATACCGACGCCTTCGTGCCCTCCGCCGCACCCTCACTTGCTCGTCGCTGCCCGTCTCTCCCATCCGCACCCCCGTCTCCTTCTCACGGACCGCGCCCGGTCCCCCATCGCCTCGCCTGGATCGCGCCCGACCCAGGCCAATAACGCGCCGAAAGGCCATCTCTTGCCCCGCCCCCGCGGGTTTCTGCGTCGCCCCAGTCGACATGCCGGGCCGAGGCCCTCGGGCTCTTAACCCGCCTCGTGCACGGCGAGCTCTTCTGATGTGCCGAGGAAGGCCGGTCCACAGTTGGCTGGAAGACGTTCGACCACCATCGCAACGGCCTGGGCGGCGGAGGCCGCTGGTCCCACTGTCTGGGATCGCAGCGGGCCCGAAACCCAGTAGCCGTCTCTCGCGGGCTGGATGTAGGGGATGTCCCACGTCCAGCGCCAACCGGTACAGCGGCTGAAGTGCAGCTCACTCATCCCCGTCCACGGGAACAACTCGCGAAGACGAGGCTCGGCATAGGCGGCATCGATCAGCTCGGTGCGAACCCGCCCGTCGTCCCTCACGGCTTGCCAGGCAGCCTCGACGATGGCACGGCTAGACGGTTCAACGCTCACAGCCACCACCATCACCAGTGCACGCAGCCCGGGCGGGTCGAAGGCACGCAGTCCAGGTCACGGACTCGTGCACGCGAGCCGCAGGCAGGTTGAAGGACGCAGTCATCGTTCGACGTTCCCAGGCTCGTTCACGATGCGTCTCCGGCATCAGAGAGAGTCCGATCACCAGCACCTGCCTTCCGTCTGAGCCTCACCCAAGCAGGAGTCCCTTCAGACGAGTTCACAAGCTTTGCGCTCCATACTTCCCCGTCGGTGACACAGAGTCAACATCCTCATCGACCCCCGTAGCTGCCGGTTGGAACTGCGCGGCGGGGCACTACTTACTCGGCTCGGCCCATGGATCGTCATGCACCGCCCGCCAGTCCACCTCGGGGTTGAGCATCAGGTACACGCAGCGTCGTAGACCGCCACCGTCCCAGTCGACGCCTTCCATCCAGGGGACGCCTCCCAGCTGTTCGGCGAGTTCATCGGTGATCTGCATCGTGAGCAGGGCTCGAAGGTCATCGGGGACCGGATCGTCGACCAGGCAGAGCCAAGCGATCGCGGCACTCACCCGCCAATCGACAGGCCGGTCCGGGGCCGACCACCATTGCCGCAGCAACTCGGCGGTGCTCTCATCTTGATGCTCTCTGGCCAGTTGAGCGAGCGCCAGGATGAGGCTCATGCGCGCGGCCGGCACATCCTCAACGCCCAACCGTCGCCGCAACGCGAGGGAAACCAGTTCGGTGCCGTCCAAGACCGTGGCCAGCACGTAGCAGGCGCCCGACCGGACCTGCGCATCGGCATCATTGAGCAGCTCCAGCAGCAGAGACACATCAGCGGTGACAGCGATGCGCGCCGCCCGTACCGCCCAGTTCTCCAGCTCACCGCTCAAGAGGACCATCGGGTGGTCATCCTCGATCCGGAGCAGACCCCTTCGCGTTCCGTCCCCGCAATACCGTCGCCGTGCCGCTCTACCGACAAGGAAGAGGAGGTCGGCACGATGGTGCGCTACCGGCGCGACGGCCAGACGAAGCAAGAACGGGGTCGCCAGCGCCGCTGGCGGGTAGGTTCCCCCCTCATGCAGCACTTCGTCCCCTAGCTTCTTCAGGGCTCGCCCAGCGGTCTGCTCGTCGGGAGAAGCTATTTGCTCCAAGTCTTCGGGCACGTTCACCGCTAGACCGTAACCGTGCCAGAAACGACCCCAGGGGATCTGGTCGTACTTCAGCTCGTCCTTGACGTCCGGCGGGATCCCCGCGACCACAACGCGCACATCCAGATCCGACCCCTCACGCCGTATCACCTCGTCGTATGACCACGACAAGAACCCCTTGCGGAACCCATCACTCATGCGCCCGATCCTGGCAGCCCACACGGGCGCCATGAACAAGCTAAGGAAGACGCCGAGGCATCGCGATCAACATGACAGCTGGCCAGGCACCGGGCGCCAACCCGATCGGCCTCGTCGAGCAGGTGCCCCCAACACGCCGAATGAGAACTTTCTCCACGTCTTCAAGAGCGCCGCTGCGCGTCGCCAGCGGTCGCCCGTCCCGTCCGGTCCCGCTGCGCCGTGTCGCTCGGCCACGTCACCAACTATCTACGTCGATAAGGCACCGGCGGCGGACCTGCGTCCACTACGTTCTGAAGCGAAATTTGGCCATCACTGGACACGCGCTAGCGCGCGCCGAACATGCGTTCGACGCTCAAGAGCGGTATGAATAACGCAATAGGTGCTGGCCCTTCAAGAGTACTCACAGGGAGTGAAGTTCTATGGCCGACCGGAGTTCCATCGAGTGGACAGAGGCGACATGGAATCCCACGACTGGCTGCGATCGAGTGACCGCTGGATGCGATCACTGCTACGCGCTAACACTTGCGAAGCGTCTTAAAGCGATGGGGGCATCCAAGTATCAGAACGACGGCAACCCGAGGACGTCGGGCGCCGGCTTTAAACTCACCTTGCATGAGGAATCACTGAAAATCCCATACAAATGGCGCAGCCCTCGCACCGTCTTCGTGAATTCAATGTCGGATCTATTCCATGCACGCGTCCCGCGTACATTCATTCATGAAGTATTTGAAGTGATGGAAAATACGCCCCAGCATACATATCAGATACTTACAAAGCGCGCGAGGAGATTGCGGCTAGTATCAAAAGAGCTTACATGGCCTGAAAATGTCTGGATGGGCGTGTCGGTGGAAAACCTGTCCACTGTACATAGAATTGCCGATCTCCGGGCATCGGGCGCAGTAACAAAGTTCTTGTCATGCGAGCCCCTCTTGGGGCCTCTACCAGACATCAACCTTGAAGGTATCGACTGGGTTATCGGCGGGGGCGAAAGTGGACCAAACTTCCGCGAGATGAAGTCCGCCTGGATCTGTGACCTTCGCGACGCGTGCTTGGAGTCACAAGTGCCGTTCTTCTTCAAGCAATGGGGTGGGCAGACACCAAAAGCTGGCGGCAGACTCCTCGATGGACGCACGTGGGACGAAATGCCGCACGTTAAATCGTCCCCTGTAGTTTGACTACGCTATCCTTCTTGACCCGACCAGCTGGTTCAACTCGCACGACGCCACCGCGTCTCATCTGTTCTATTGCGCTCCGCGCATCACGTGGGCGCCAACGCGCCGTCTCCAAGAGAAGCCAGTTGCCAAGCTCCTCGACTGTAGTCTGGCCCTGTGCAAGGCGCTGTCCCACGAGTTCATGAAGCTCTGGTTGATCCCCTCCGGCAAACAGAGTCCCTTGACCTGGCAATGTGGCCCCTCTTGTTCGAGGGTCTGCGAAGCTCATACCATCACTATGGTCTACATCCCACATCGAGTTTTTCATCACCTCCACTCCTTTTTCATGCTTCGTGCCATATACGAGATAGAGCGGAAGGCCAGTTTTCGGCACAACCTTGAAATGAAGGCGATACTCAAAACCTGCCCTATGCATAGCATCTCTGTAAGTTGAAAGCCATTTGCGCCAGCGCTCGTCAGGACGACTATCTTGATCGGCAGATTCCCAGTAGGATCGACCACCAAAAACGGCATCCAGCACGTCGGTATTCAGGTCTTCTCGTCGCGAAAACCAATTAGGCCCGAAGGTCGTAATTACCTCACTGGAGGGATTGTGGCCGATCTTGGCAACTTCTGCGAGCGGAACATTAACGTTCCCCCAGCTATCAAATATTGCCAAGACTGGGTGTCCCCACGCACCGACTTCGGTGAGTATCTGACCGCAGTCACTCGCACACCCGTGGCGAATCACGACACGCACAGGCAGCAGCTCAAGATCACCGAAGCGCTTAAATAGTAGCGCCTTCAAATACTGGAAACGCGCCCGGTCATTCTCCACGAAGATCAGGCAGACGCGGTCCCGGCTTAGATGCATTCGCTGTCGCGCGGTATGCGCCAAAAGTCGTTCAAGGGCAAACACAGGGGACCCATCCTCGCCATTCAGATATTTCCCCGGCCCCGCGAATGCATCTACATATGTGACACGCGGGCGAAGGCCCCACGGGCCTGACTGGAGAAAGATCGGCCACCAGGCATCGAGGTAACTCTTATATAGTCGATGCTTGGCAGCAGTAGCGGGCTCAAGTTTCCAGAGTACTGCCATTTTATTCCATACCTCCGGTTCACCCAATAGCCTACGTTAAGGCCCAGCCGAACGAAGTGCGCTGACCACAGTTGGACGCAGGGGTCACCCAAGCATCTGCCATGGGGTATCACGTATGGTTGCCTTTCAGGGGCAGAAGAGCCATATAACGTTGACAGGCAGTCCCCACCACTCCGAGGGGCCCACGATCAGCACGCATACCGAGCTCGAACCAGGGACCTCCACCGCCCTGGCCCCCGCAAGCCGGTGTGTCCGTTCGCGGGAGACGGTCTGTCACATCTTGAGCACCGTTCGCACGAACAAGCACCCCGGTCCGTCGATCGCGTCATACTTTCCGGCTGCGAGTGTTGAGCTACCTTCGAAGCCTTAGACGAAGCTGAGCGGTGCGTACCGCGATTTGAAGGGCCGAGGTCAGCACCGCCGCGCGTGACTGCAACGTCCCGCTACAAGCTCAGCCGAGGACGTCCCCAGCTTCCGAGCGCCGCCCGCTTCTCCTCAAGCAAGGTGTGGACGTAGATCGTCATCGTGACGTCGATGTCCCTGTGTCCCCGGTCTCACGAACGACGTCCGGGGCCACCCCGAATTGAAACAGCAGCAAGAGGCAGGTGTGCCGCATGCCATGGAGCCGAACACCATCCAGGCCAGCCGCCTCCCGAACACAGCTCCAGCTCCAGCTCCAGCTCCAGCGAGGGTTGTCCGGCTCCATCGGCGTCCCGACACGCGATGCGAAGACGTGCCCCTATTCTTGCCAGTTCGCCCAGGCATCCGGCCGCTCGTCCAACTGACGGGCCCTTGTGCTGCGCCAGGCTAACGGCGCAGCACACCGGCAGCGGGATGGTCCGCTCAGAGTCCCGGACTCTTGGGCGCAACGAACCGGACTAGGTTGTCATCAGGATGAAGCAGTGTGTTCGCCTGGGTCTCTTGGCGCCGGCGTGCCTCGAAAGTTGCTGAATGAAGCGGGCAGATGCGCTGGCCGTGCAACTGGACTGCGGTTCAAGGGTGAACCTACTCCGGTCACTTCAGATCGGACGACGTTTACGAAAGCTAGTCGAGCTTCTTCAAGCGGCCTTCGCTGCTGATTCCATGACTCCACATCGACGATAACGCCATCTTTGATAGATGCGCTCATTAGCCAAAACTCGCGATCGATCCTGGATGCAGCTGATACAACGCCAGGCGCTCCGACTATGGCAATAGCGTCTAGAGCTTCATTCCAGTCTTCCCATCTCATTTCGCCTCCTTGGCGCCAGGAATGCAGTAACGAAAACTGCGTGCGCGTTGATTCGGAGATCAATCGCATGCATGCCTCAAGCTCCTTGTCGCGCGCCCAGTGACCTTTCTGGGATCTGTGGCTTACTATGCCTCCGGCGGCGACACCTAGAAGCGAGACAACCGCGCCTCCGGCACTTGACACGACAATCGGCAGCCAGGCCGTCATGCTCTCCACCGTTAGATTCGATTGCCTACATGGATAATCAGAGTGTCCCGCGTGCGCAACTGCGCGGTCACTGACGACGGAGTTAGGGTCCGGTCACTTGGCCTCCCAGTGCCGGAGCTTGGGCTTAGCCAGCCGCACGCTCCGGGGCCGCTCACCCTCAGATTGAGGGGCACTGAGGTCCGCTGTTCAGCACGGAAGTACAGCAACGGTCCCTTACGACAGCTCATGCGGGCTCACGACCCGGCTAGACGACCTTGTGGCTCGGGGGCCTGGGGGAGGAATCCAGCACAGGCCAGGGGACAGACCTGGACGGGCGTGAATCTTGTTCGTCTGACTCGCGATGAACCGCTCCATGCTGTCGGCGTCAGGTTGCCAAGGCGAACTACACCGACCGTCACCAGCATCGTCTTATGCCTCGCAAACCGGCCTCGGCGTGCAGGAAGCGCGCCCGCACCATCATTCCCGCGCCGTACGACCGTGGGCGGCGCCTTACGTCCGGGTGAGGTATGCCTTCCGTGGGTACGGTTGTGGAAGAGCGCGGTGGTAGCTCGGCGGGAAGATAATCCGCTTATCGGGTTGTCGCTCGTCAGGGACCAGGGTTTTCGCAGGTCAGTACAGCGTTGGGGCTGTGTGGCATGAAAAGCGGAAAGTCGGCGGTTCGACCCGCCCCTGCCCACACTCTCCGAACAGCCAAAAAGCCCGGACACGATCATGTGTCCGGGCTTTTTGACAGCAACGTCCCGCTACAAGCTCAGCCGAGGACGTCCCCCAGCTTCCCGAGCGCCGCCCGCTTCTCTTCAAGCGAGGTGTGAGCGTAGATCGTCATCGTGACGTCGATGTCACTGTGTCCCGCGATCTCCCGGACGACATCCGGAGCCACCCCCAGGTGGAGTACCGCGGAACGCCGCCAGCATCCCAGCTGTAGAGGACGCGCACTTGCCATGGGCCACTCCACTCCGGAACAGCGGAAAGGGGTGTGATTCCCCCTCGGCCACACCTTGTGATCAGCGAAGGGGTCGTGTGGGCGGCGGGAAATGCCTCTCGCCCGCGTGGGGCGTGTTGTGCATCGTCTGAGCTCCGCAGGAGCCAGGTTCCGTCGGTCGGTGTGTGCAGGACGGCGACTTGGCGGGGAACAGAGCGTCGCCCGCGCGACCGTTACGGCCGGCGTCTACGTGGGGCATCGGTCATCGCTTTGAGCCACTGGCGTAAGGCCTCGAGGTCAGCCGTGGTCACTCCTCGGCTGGCGTTGATGCGGTGCAGGAGGGCTTCCGCTGGATGGTGGTGCGTTACCCAGGTTCGATCTGTGTCGGTGAGTTCGTCGTCCAGCCAGGCGAACGGGCGTCCGGCCGCCCAGGCGACAAGGTGGCGAGTTTTCCAGTGCAGGCCCATGCGCTCGTCGTGCTCATCGACGTCGGATGGCTCAGGCCACTCCACCACAGGTAGTTGCGGAAGTCCGAGGCGAGGCGAGATCAGGTCGTTGGCGTCCGTCGTCCAGGTCGTCGCCCACACCAGGTCACGGCAAGGAGAGCAGGCGCGGCCCGAGGTCCGGATCGACACGCGACAGGAGTGGATGAGCTGTCGTGGACCGACCGTCTTCATAGACGGGGTACGGCGTTGCGGCTCCGAACGGAATGACTGGCCCGTCCACGTCGAGAAAGAGCAGTGGAGGCATCAACGCCGTCTCGCGCGGGCTGGATGAAAGAGATGTCCGTGTCCAACGCCCACCGGACCAACAGCTGGAATGCAGCTCCGTGGGGACAATCCGCGTGGACGAGGCTCGGTGTAGGCGGCGTCGATCAGCTCGGCAGGACGCCGCGCGTCCTGCCGGGGAGCCTCCACGATGGAACGGCCAGGCGTTTCGTTGCTCGTGCTCAGCTGAGAGTCTCGTCCTTCCGAGACAGACTGTAGAGCGCATCTATAGGGATTAGGTGACATGCTTCGCGCCCTATATTTCGGTAGCCGAGCGCGAAGAGTCAACGTCCCCCGGGGACGCGACCGCTGGTTCAGGAGCGGGCCGATCACGGCGGGCAGCCGTCGCGAACGCAGCCAAGCGGCTCTGACGGGACGGCCACGCCTGATTTGCTCGTGGTGACGCGACCAGCCCCACGGGTGCAGCAGGTCGCCCAAGAAGATGGGCGGCCTGCTGAGCCGCGCGGTGGTCGGCCACCCCGACTCTCGTCGGCGGCTTGGTTTGATGGCCCGCGGGGTGGGCCCGCGGGCGTCGGACGGGGTGGCTATCTGCCGGCGCGGTCGGTTGTCGCGAATCGCTGGGGGCGGCGGTTTCGGGCAGGACGGCGGCTACGCCCGGCTCCGTTGTCACGCCGTCCTTCGGAGGCCGGAGCGGAGATGGTGACGGGGATGCCGGACGGCGGTCGGGCACCGGTGATGCGGTTGAGTTCGGGGTCACCGGACCGCACCCGCGTCGAGTGCGGCGTGATGCCGGCCGTCACCATCATCCGGTCCATCTCGTGGCGCTGCCTGGGCAGCACCAGGGTGACCACGGTGCCGGACTCGCCCGCGCGTGCGGTGCGGCCGCCTCGGTGCAGGTAGTCCTTGTGGTCGTTGGGCGGGTCGACGTTGACGACCAGGTCCAGGCCATCGATGTGGATGCCGCGCGCGGCCACGTTCGTGGCGACCAGGACGGAGACGTCTCCGTTGCGGAACTGCTCCAGAGTGCGGTTGCGCTGCGGTTGCGACTTACCTCCGTGCAGCGCCGCGGCGCGTACGCCGCTGCTCAGGAGGTTGCGGGCCAGCCGGTCGGCGGCGTGCTTCATGTCGACGAACATGATGACGCGGCCCTCACGGGCGGCGATGTGCGTAGTGGCGTCCTGCTTGTCCGCCTCCGTGACGTGCAGCAGGTGGTGCTCCATGGTGGTGACCGCTCCCGCCGACGGATCGACCGAGTGAACGACCGGGTCGGTGAGGAAGCGCCGGACCAGGCGGTCGACATTGCGGTCCAGCGTCGCGGAGAACAGCATCCGCTGACCGTCCGGGGCGACCTGGTCGAGCAGCGCGGTGACCTGCGGCAGGAAGCCCATGTCGGCCATCTGGTCCGCCTCGTCCAAGACGGTGATGCCGACGTTCTCCAGGCTGCAGGCGCCCCGGTTGATCAGGTCCGTGAGCCGTCCCGGGGTGGCGACCAGGATCTCCGCACCGCGCTGGAGGGCGGCGGCCTGCCGGGAGATCGACACGCCGCCGACAACGGTGGCCGACCGAAGCCTGAGCGACTGGGCGTAGGGCAGGAGGGCGTCGGTGACCTGCACGGCCAGTTCGCGAGTCGGGACGAGTACCAGGGCCAGCGGCTTACGCGGCTCGGCGCGCCGACCGGCGCTGCGGGCGAGCATCGCCAGGCCGAAGGCGAGGGTCTTTCCCGAACCGGTACGGCCACGGCCGAGGACATCGCGGCCGTTCAACGCGTCCGGAAGCGTCGAGGCCTGGATGGCGAACGGCTCCGCCATCCCCTGCCGGGTCAATGTGGACAGCAGGGCCGCCGGCATGTCCAACTCGGCGAACGACGCGGCCGGGGGCAGCGACGGCGTGGAACTGAGGGGAAGCGCGAAGTCGTTCTGCCGCCGGGCGGCTGGCTGGCGCGAGGTCCTGGTGGACGAGTGAGAGAAGCGACGTTGAGACGGACGGGTGCCATGGGGCATGTGTTGAGCCTTCCCTGAAGTGGCACGTTTCGAGGAAGACTCCGCAGCCCGAGGCCAGAGCGATCGCAAGAACGAACCAGAGTGAACCGCGAAGCAGCACCGAAACTGAAAAGGGCACCGCGTGATATCGCGGAAGGCGGCTGAAGGACGGGCTCTGGGCTGAGCAGTGTGCGGCCGAGAACCCGCAGCCAAGTACTTGGGGGAGCCGTAGGGCAGAACGCCGAAGAAGGGCTACGCCCCTGAAAGATCAGACGCGGGCATCGGCAGGAAGATCGCTTCCTGCCGGCAGGCGGGGCGCCGGGCCCAGGTGTGGGCCCGGCACCGCCCTGTTCGGTTCTCAGGCGGGAACGATGTTCTCCGCCTGCGGGCCCTTCTGGCCCTGCGTGATGTCGAACTGGACCTTCTGGCCCTCCTGGAGCTCACGGAAGCCCTGGGCGGCGATGTTCGAGTAGTGGGCGAAGACGTCGGGGCCGCCGCCGTCCTGCTCGATGAAGCCGAAGCCCTTTTCCGAGTTGAACCACTTCACGGTGCCGGTGGCCATACTTTTTTCCTTCCGAAAGGCAATTACGGAGCCCACACTCTGCGAGCCACGCGTCGCCGTAATGAACCCATCCGGTCGGACTACCGGTAAAAACAAAAAATGCGCCGTGCTGAGCATCAGCAGGCGCACATAAGCTCATGGGAACCACAACTGCAACTACCGTCACGCTACCACCAGCGGGTGGATCACGCAAGCTGCCGGGCACGGTCCGGCCGAAGCGCTCCGCCGGCTTGCCGTCCGACCGGAGCCAGCTGACCAGATTGCGCGATCTTCCTTGGGACCGGAGACCAGACCGGACAGTGGGCCCGATGGCCTGATCAGACCGTCCCACAGGCCGAGCCCGAGCGGCAGGCTCGCGCACGTGCCGAACTGGACGCCTGCGTCGTCAGGTACCCCCTCAAAGAACTCCGCAAGGCCATCGGCAAGATACAAGCCGAGATCGCCCAGTCTCTCGGTGTCTCACAGTCTCGGGTGGCACAGATCAACAACGGCGACATCGAAGCCAAGGAGTTGGAGCCACGCCACGCCTACGCCACCGCACTAGGCGGACACTTGTACATCACCGTCAGCGTCGGCCCCACTCCTTCAAGGCCGCCTGACTCGCGAGGGCTGACAGCAGCGGTGACAGCAACAGCAGGCACCAGCGCCAGCCGCGGGCGCACACCGGCAGCCGGTCAGGCTCGGACGCCGCTTCACCGGTAGGGGTGTTACTCAAGCTGAAAGGGAAGGTCGGCGGCTCGACCCCGCCCCTGCCCACGCTCTCCGAACAGTCAAAAGCCCGGACACGATCACGTTTCCGGCTTTTTGACGGCAACGTCCAACTACAGCCTCAGCCGAGCGGCACTCCACGCCCCCTGCATCCTCTTCAATCTGCCCTTGAGGCCTGTCCGGGCAGCTCAGGGAGCTTGCCCAGCTGCAAGCGCAGGCGGACTTGATATTTGCCGAGAGTCAAGTCAGGTGCCCGGCCTGGGGAACAGAGCCGATGGGTGACTCCCCCGGCTGGACGGGAGCCGTCACGTGGCGGTCGTCGATCATTGGTCGTGGCGGACCTTGCATCGGTGTCGACGCGGCTACCCGAGCGGTTCAAGCGGACCATGCCCTGGGCGCATGAGCGACCGGAAGTGCCGAACAAGGCTGTGTACGGCGGCCGGCTCACGCAGGACCACCCCGATCTCCAGGTTTTCCCTCAAGGCACGGTCCGTGAGGTTGGCGCTGCCGAGCAGGGCGGTTTGCTCATCTGCGGCAATCAATTTGGCATGCAGAGCTGCGCGTGACCGACCCAAGGCCGGGCGACGTGCCTGCGGCCAGTGCCAGAAGCGCACACCCTCCCGGCCGTGCAGGGCCTGGAAGGCGGCCGCCGCGTCAGGGCCGTCCAGCGTGCCGCCTGCGGTCACCGACGTCTCAAGGACCAGATCGACGCGCACGCCTCGGTCGGCGGTGGCGATGAGCTTGGCGACGATCTCGGTTACACCATGAGCAGCGAAACTGACGATCAGCAGGGAGGTCGCGGCCTCGCTTATGACCTCAAGGGCGACTTGACTGGTGAGACGCACCGGAACAGCGTCGCTCAGCGGTCCGCTGGCCACGACCGTGCTCCTGTGCGCCGAGTGCTCACGGCTGACCGCGCCTGCTGCTTCGAGGGCCAGTGCGATGGACTCACCCGTCGCTCCGGAACGGTGCCATGCGATGACCAGCCTGCGGGCCACGCCCCCCAGCGCGTACCCCGGACGCGATTCCAGCAGGGCCGCCTCCACTGACCGGGACGGTCGCTCCGCAGCACGCAGGACACGGCACCACGTCCGCAGGTGGCCCGGCGCGAGCGTCCCGGCGGTGGCTGCGATGACCGTCGGCAGGTCCTCGCTCACCGGAAGAAGCCGTACTGGCTTCCGATCACCGTGTCAGTGACAAGGGCCCGATCGAGGTAGTGGTTGCCCCGTTCGCACGAGGTCTCGGCAGCGAACAGGCAGGCATGGCACGCGGCCCCGTAGAGACGTCCGTGGTGGCGGGGGTCGTGCTCGGAGCAAAGGGGGTCGGAACTGCAGAGCCGCGCCGCGTCGAGTGCCTGCCGGATCAGGGGGCCGAGGCGCTCCGGGTGCCCGAGGGAGACCAGACCACCGAGCGTTCCCTCGCTGTCGGGAGCGGCGGTGTAGAGCAGCACCCCGGCCATCGGTTCGGCGGCGCGAGCGTAGACGCGTTCCGCGATGCCCGTCGCGCTATAGCCGCTTTCCAGCGAGAACTCCCGGATGAGTGTGTGAGCGAACGTGTGGAGCATGAGGTACCGGATTCCGGGCCAATGACCGGCCTCCAGACCGCGGGCGGCCCGCCATTCGTCATGCGCCTCACGCAGGATCTTTTCGCGTTCCCTGACCTCGGCGCGCTGCTCCCATTCGGCGAGGCGGTCCTCCTTGAACTTCAGGAAGATGCCCTCGCCGCGCATCTCCGCGCAGGGCACCCATGTGGGGGCTTCCCGGGAAAGTCGCGCCCGGCGGCTGTCGTCAGTGGAAAGGACGTCCCACTCGGGGGCATCGATCCGGGTGAAGCCGTACAGGGCACCGACTTCACGAAGACGCGGAACCAGCGTGACCCGTTCCAGCCAGGTCCGTTCGCGGGTCGGGACGCCCACACGCCGGGTGGTGAAGTCGGGCAGTTCGACGTCGACTTCCTGGGTGAAGGCCGCCCATTCCGGACCGGCGAGGTCGAGGGCGTCCTCGCCGGCGTCCTCGCCCCCGTCCCCGCCCCGGACGGCGTGGTGCTGGACGGCTCGCCAGACGGCGTCGACCCCGTGCACTTGCAGTTCGGGCCACACGCCCAGTTTCGGAAGGAGCAACTTGGCGTCGGTCTGGTCGAGGTTCGCCACCAGAGCGAGGGCGTCCCAGTGGTCGGCGACGAGCTGGGCGAGGTCGTCGTCGGCCTTCGGGAGGCTGAACACGCGCATCTGCATGGCGAACCAACCGTTGGTCGCTCCCAGGGCAAGCGCCCGGGTCGGCAAACCGCACGGTTCGAACGTACCGAGGTGAGGGTGGCAGCCCCGGCAGGCGGGCAGGTTCCGCTCTCCTGCGAGCCCGATCGCCTCCGCCATCGTCCGGCTGGCACCACACGAACACACGACGAAGACGTTGGCTGCCTCACCGCTGGTGCCGCGCTCGGCCAGCTGGAGTGTGTGGTCCTCTGTGTCAGGGGAGGCGCCGCGGTGCACGAAGTACGACCAGGGGAAGTCGTCCAGGTGACCGCCCTGGGTACAGGCGAGGACGAACCTGGCGGGGACGGCGGTAGGGCGGCGCCCGCCGGAACCCCGGCAGTTGTGCACGTAGCGAACCTTGTCTGGAGAGAAGGCATTCGGTACGAGCTCGAAGAGCTGCGTATCGATCGAGGCGAGGCGGTTGCAGCGTAGGTCGGTGCAGCGCAGGTAGCGGGGGAACGCGGCGACCGGCACCCCGACCCTCGTCCATTCACCGAATGGGTCGGCCGCGTCCTCCGGGCTGTACGGGGGCGTGCGCAAGGACTCGACCTGCGGTCCGAGCTTGCGGCGGACGGCTGCCAACAGCCGCTCCTCGGTGAGGACGCGTGCCGTCGGTTCGTCCCAGAACTCCAGCCCCATGAGGACGACCGACAGATTGGGCAGATCGGCCACGGCACCGATGCCGTAGGTGTGGAGAAGCTGGTTGGGCCGCAGCTCGCCGACGCGCATGGTCACGCCTCCTCCTCTCGGGGGACGGGTTGGAAGGGCGGAGCGTCGGCGCCGCCGAGGCCGGTCTGGTCGAGGAGCAGGAGCCGGACGCCCGGTTCGACATCGCGCAGCGAGGTGGGACACATGGCCTTGGTCCATGGTCCGCCGTCCGGCTGCCGCAGCAGGCCCGTGACCACATCGGAGCGGCGCGGCGTCCGGTATCCGAGGACGCGTTCGGGGATGGCGCGTTCACGCGCCCAGAAGTCCAGCCGGGTGTCGAGTTCGCTTTCAACGTCGACGGCGTCCCGGGCGTTGCCGAGGACGTCGCGGGCACGCCGCCGGATCACGTTGACGACATGGTCGGCGAGTTCGCTGTCCCGCCTGAAGCGTCGGGCGGCGTCGTTGGCGTTGTACTTCGGATCCAGCCCGCGGACGAGCGCCACGAGAACGCCGGTCAAGCCCCGATCGACCGCCCGGTAGGCGAACGGGGTGACCGACAGGGCCTCCACGTGCTGATAGACGGTGGCGTGGAAGTGCTCGAACTTTTCATAGTGCGACAGGTCGCGCGGGCGCGCCCAGTTGTAGACGGTGAAGACGAGGCCCGGGTCCTGCCGGCCTACACGGCTGGTGGCCTGGATGTACTCGGCGGTGGACTTGGGCTGGTTGGCCACCACCATGACGCCGAGCCGGGACACGTCGACCCCGACCGCGATCATGCTGGTGGCCAGCAGCACGTCGATCGGCCGCCGCTCGCCCTTGTCGCGGGGCCCGAATCGCAGTTCCAGCTCGGCGAGGACCTCGGGGATGTCACCGGACGACAGCCGGGACGTGAGCTCGCGCAGCTTCGGGTCGTACCGGCGCGCCAGGCCGCGCTGGTCGGCACGGGCCAGGCGGGTGGAGACGTCGTCCTCCACCAGGCGGCGCATGCCACCGAGGTCGCGGAGGCTGTTGAAGTAGCCGACCAGCGTCATGTACGGGTCGGTGACGGGGTTCTTCCCGTACTTGTCGTGCAGTTTCTGTGCGGCTGCGAGCACCGCGACGTAGACGCGGATGAGCGTCGACTTGATGCGGACTCCGTGCGCGCAGATGCCGATGTAGCGACGGCCCGGCTTGATGACGCCCTCGTAGCCGGGCCGGGGTTCGCTCGGTCGTTGACGGGCGAAGAAGTTGTCGTCGGCACTGAGCCCCGGCGGCGGAAAGATCTCGGTGCGGCCCCGGTCGAACAGGGCGTAGAGCTGCCGGGCGGCTCGCCGCACCGTCGCGGTGGAGGCGATCACTTTGGGCCGGACGGCGCGTCCGCCGGGCCCCTCCCAGGTACACAGCCTGTCCACGGCGGTCTCGTAGAGGCCGACGAGTGAGCCGAGCGGCCCGGAGATCAGGTGCAGCTCGTCCTGGATGATCAGGTCGGGTGGCCGGACGGGTGTCACGGGCACATGCCACGCGGCGGGCAACGAGCCGGCGGCCTGGTGGCTGACGCGGCCATCGCAGCAGATCTCCGCGAGGTCGGGGGTGATGAAGCCGTGCCGCTCGCAGCGTTGCCTCGCGCGCCCGAACAGCGTCTGGGTGTCGCCGATCCACGGGAGCTGGGCGAATTTGTCGACGGTGGCGATGACGAACGCCGGGCCGAGCCGGTAGATCTCCTCGTCCACGACGACGACCGGCAGGCCGTCACCGTCTCCGGAGTTGGCGTCGAACTCGCACTCGAAGCCGGAGCAGAGAATCAGGGTACGGCGGCGAAGTCTGTCGACCGCGATGTCACGGCCCGGCTCGATGGCCGTCCCGCACCAGGGGCAGGACGTGAGCTGGTGTGGGGAGCCGGAGACGTGCCGGGGACGTCCGGCGTTGCGGCGCTGGTCCGTGGCCCAGTCCATCGCCTGGTCGGTGCGGTTGGGAGTGACCCTGCCGCCGACCCACAGACCGAGCCGGAAGGGCGTCCGCCCCCACCTGTCCTCGTCGTCGCGGCGCAGCTTCTCGCAGGCGCAGATCAGCGCGGCGGCCCGCTGGAACTGCTGGATGGTGAGCAGCCGCAGCGTGTAGCGCATCAGCACGGCCACGCCGTTCTCCGCGTCGTGGCCGCCGAAGTCGCGCTGGAGCCTCCGGATGGCGAGGGTGAACGCGGTGAGGCCGAGGTACGCCTCGGTCTTCCCGCCACCGGTGGGGAACCAGAGCAGGTCCGCCACGGAGTCGTCGCGTCCGCTGCGCTCCGGGTGGACCGGGTCGGCGAGCGCGGGCAGATTCAGCAGGATGAAGGCGAGTTGGAACGGGCGCCAGCTTCGGTTGCGGACGAGATCGGCCTCCCGCACCGCCTCGGAGAGGGGCAGGCGGGGCCTGCGCCGACGCTCCCCCGCGGCGATGGTGTGGACGCGCTGGAGGTGCATGGCCGCGTTGGCGAACGCGAAAGCGCATCGGGCGTCCTCGTCCTCGACGAGGAGCGTGATGCCGGCCTCGATCCGGTCGGCGGCGCGCCGGGCGTCGTCGAGGTTGCGTCGGGCGTCGTCCTCGTGGCCGGCCAGGCGAGCGGCCGGATCGGCGACAGAGGCCTCCATCCGGTCGAGCCATGCCCGGTAGCCGTCCACGAGCGGTGACAGGGCGGCCCTGAGCTCGTCGGCGTCCATCCCGGCGAGCTGCTTCATGTCGACCTTCAGATCGGCGAGTTCCGGAAGGTCGGGGTCGGTGTCCGCACGTGGCACGTCGGTGGCCGGGACCTCGTGGACGGGCACGGCGGAGGTCGAGATCCGGACGGCGCGCATCGGGTCGCCGGGGGACGGCTCGGCGTGGACGGCGACGCCGTGGCCGACCGCGAACTCGGGGCAGAACCGGTAGGCCATCGCGAGCCGCCGCCGTTCGTCCTGGTCGGCCTGATCTCCGCCCGTCGCACGGACCGGCCGGCGCAGGAAGACCGGTTCGTCGCCGGGGGCGCTCACCGACATCCGGGCCTGGAACACCCACGTCTCGCCGCGGCCCACGTCGCCCCTCTGGGCGTTCACGAGGAACAGGGTGACGAGCCAGTTGCCATCGTGCTTGCGAACCCGGCCACGGACGACGATTTCGGGCTGGTCCTCGGTCAGCGGCTGCGCGTTCACCTTTCCTGAGCGGAGCGGGATGGTGACGGTGCCCGCCATCGGTTCCCGCCGCCACACCAGCTCTCCGGCCCGCGCCTCATCGGAGGAGTGGACGCGCAGGTACCGCGCCCATTCGGCCGTCACAATCAGCCGGTCGGCGTCGCCCGCGACATGCGCCGTGACACCGTAGGACGAGGGGAACATGCTGGGGATGTTCGGCGCGTTCTGCTCGGTGCCGGACTCGGCGTCAGGCTCGACGTCGGCCAGGGGATCGTGCTCGCCGGGATCCACCATCGCCCCGTTGGGCGCAAGCCTGCCCAGCAGGTAGCGGTCGGTCGGCCGCTCGGTGAACTCCTCTTCCTCTCCCGCCGCAGGACCGTGCAGGTCGGCGCAGACGAGCTCGGTCAGCTCGTCGCGGATCGCGGCGGCGTCGGGGACCTTGAGCACCGGGAGTTCGGTCATGGGAGCACTTTAGGGTGCCGGTCGGACGGAAGCGTTCCGTTCCAAGCGTCGACGGAGGCTCAACCGATTAGGGTCTGGGGGCATGGCCCTGGTGAATCTCTCGCTCCGCAACTACCGGTGCTTCGCCGAGCGGCAGGACATGGAGCTGCGCCCGATCACCGTGGTTCTGGGGAAGAACAACTCCGGCAAGAGCGCGCTGGTCCGGGCGCCGCTCATCCTGCAGACCGGCATCCGCAACGACCATCCGGTCCCCTTCGACCTGGAGCAGTTCGGCGACGACGCGCCGGATTTCCTCGACCTGGTCCACGGACGGATCGAGGTGAGCAGCATCTCGGTCGATCTCCGGCTCACCGGGCCGCAGGCAGAGGAGTACACGCTTGAGGCGACGATCCAGAACGAATCCGAGCTGCTGACGCATCGCGTCCTCGAATGGCGGCTGCGCTCGGGCGATCGCGACGTCTCGTACAGATGGGCCATCGAAGGTGACCCAGGAGAACCCGAGCGGCAGTTCTACCGGACGCCGGATCTGGAAGCCGATCCGGTGCCCCTGGACTTCAGGGGCCTGCTGCCGACCGAACTGCCGAACGTGGATGACGGCGCATGGTTCGATCCGTCTCGGATCCGCTCGGCCTTCGACACCATCCGCTATCTGGGGCCGTTCCGGATCAAGCCGAGACGGGTGGTGCGCCTACCGGTACGGGAACCCGGCCAGGACGAGTTCGGCAGCCGGACGGATGAGATCCTCGTCCACGACCATGTGCACGGCAAACGGCGGCTCACCGAGAAGATCAACGAGTATCTCCGTGGGCCGCTGCCCGACTGGGAGGTGAAGGTCCAGCCCCACCTCCACGGTTTCTCGGTCGGCCTGCAATCGCTGCGCACACCCACCCTGTGGGTACCGGCCACTGATTCGGGAACCGGGATCACCCAGATTCTTCCGTTCCTGGTGCGTCGGGCACAGGACGAACTGGATCCGCCCACGCAGCCCGTCCTGGAGCTCATCGAAGAGCCCGAGCTGCATCTGCACCCTTCCGCGCAGGCGATGCTGGCCGACCTCTACATCCGGGCCATCGACAACACGCATGTCCGGTTCCTGCTGGAGACGCACAGCGAGACCTTTCTGCTCCGGTTGCGCCGCCGTGTCGCGGAGGGCAGATTGGACGCAGGACGACTGGCGTTCTATTTCGTCGGCAGCGACGGCGAGTCCTCGACCGTCCGCCGGATCAACGTCGACTCGCTCGGCAACGTGGATTACTGGCCTGAAGGGATCTTCGAAGAGGACTTCGAGGAGGTCCGGGCTCTCGCCGAGGCCCAGGACGCCCGTTTGGAGAGCGATGCGGGTTGAGCTGACGGCAGCGGTCTTGGAAGCGGACGAACACGCGGAAGAGGTGCTGACCCTCCTCAGCTTTTTCATGAACGGGCGGCACGCATGGGTGGTCTCCCCAGGCCTGACGACGACCGTCACTTCGTTCATCGAACGGCATATGACGGAGCAGCGCGCGCCGACGTACAAGCAGCTCATGATGAAGGCGGCGACGCAGCAACGCGCTTACCGGCCCTCTGCGACCCCGGACCCGGTACGGATCTCGCCCGAGGATGTCAGGGATCATGTGGACGACCTCGGCCGACCGGCCGTCCTGGTGGTGGAGAACAACCGATCCGATGCCATGTTCGTCAGGGCAGTCGCCAAGATGTTCGCCGCCCGGGACATTCTGAAAGCGCTCGAGGACCGACGGCTAGTGATCGAGCACGGCGGCGGCGGTGACACCTATCGGAGAGCGCGGGAGGAACACGAGTCCTTCCGCCGGTGCCCGCGCGCGGCAACCCTGCTCGACAGTGACCGATGGGCTCCAGGGACTCCAGAGAAGAACGCGCCCCGCATCGCGGAACTACGTAAGCTCGGCGTGCGGATCCATGTACTGACACTGCGCGAGGCCGAGAATTACGCTCCGAACAGGGTTCTGCATGCGGTGAAGCCGATACATCTTTCGTCGGCACGGCTCGTCCATCTCAAGAAGCTGGACCACGGCCAGCGCGGTCACTTCGACATGAAGCACGGCTTCAAGAAGACGCGCGGGCTACCCAAGCAGCAACAGCGCCTGTTCGCCGGCACGCCGACCAGAGTGATCAAGGGCCTCGACGACGGCTTCGGAGAGAACATCCTCAAAGTGTTCGAGTCCATGGCGGACCGCCTGTCGGAGACCGATCTGACCCGCGACGTCGGCGAGGAAGTGCCCGATGAGCTGCGGGGCCTTCTCGCGATGCTCCGAGAGATCCTGTAGGGATAGGTTCATGGCAGCCGACGAGCACGAGATCACCGTCAAGCCGGAGATCCTCCTCATGGAGGACCTGATGACGCTGATCGACGAGGGGACGCTCCGGGTCCCCAGGTTCCAGCGGCCCTTCGTCTGGCGCCCGCAGCAGGTCCTCGACCTGTTCGACAGCATCGAGCGCGGGTACCCCATCGGCAGCCTGCTCTTCTGGGAGACCAGCGAGGAGTTCACCACCTTCGACAGCATCGGCGGCATCGAGCCGCCGAAGCGGCCGAAACCGGGCTCTGCGATCTCCTATGTGCTGGACGGGCATCAGCGTCTCTCCGCCCTTTACGGGACCTTGCGGCGCCCGGAACACCTCGCACGCTCCACTGAACAGCGCGACTGGATGTGGTGGCCCTACCGGGTTCTGGGCGAGGCGGACGACGTCCTGAACCGGTACCGCCACTGGAAGGCCGCCTCTCCTCCCCCGTCCCATTACCTTCCGCTTCGTTCGGTGCTGCGGACGAGAGAGTTCCTCAGCTTCTCCCGGACGCTGCTCGACGACCTGCCCGACGGCGCGGACCCCGACCGCATCATCAGGGAGGCCGAGGTGGTCGCCCAGCGGATCAGGTCGTACCGGATCTCGGTCGTGCGGCTGGTCGGCGGCGATCTCACGAACGCCGTGGAGGTGTTCTCCCGGGTCAACAGCACCGGGCAGGCGATGCGGCCGGCCGAGATGGTTTCGGCACTCACCTACCGCCAGGGGGAAGGGCCGACCCTCGCGGAACGCCTCGACGCCATGGTGGAGGAGATCGCCGACACCGGTTTCGGCGAGGTCTCCTCGGACGCGCTTTTCCGCGCCGTCCTCGCGGTCGCCGGTGAGGACAATGTCCAGGAGGCCCGCTGGGAGGTGCTGGCCAGACGCATCCAGGAAGGTCTCGGCGACGCCGCCGAAGCCACCGAGGAAGCGCTGATCCGCGCCGTGATCTTCCTCCGGGACACGGTCGGCGTGCCGCTGGCGCGCCTGATTCCCTATGACGCCCAGTTGATGCTGCTGGTGACGTTCTTCCATGAGTGCCCCGAGCCGAGCGCGGGGCAGATCTCGCAGCTGACCCGCTGGTTCTGGGTGACGGCCTGGTCGGGGTTCTTCGCGGGTGCCAACACCACGCAGATCAAGCAGGCGATCCAGCAGGTCAGGCGGTTCGCGAAGGACGGAGGTTCGATCGTCCCCGAGGACGTCCGGGCCCAGCCCTTCCCGAACCGTTTCGATCTACGCAGCGCGCGGGTCCGTGCGTTCATCATCTGGGAACTGAGCGAGTTCCCCGACCGCTTGGCGGCGGACGGCGGCGAGATCAAGGGCGTGGACGCCCTGGCGCACGAGGCCACCTCGGCCTACCGACACATCGTCAAGAAGAGCGGGCTCGCGGCCACTTCGAGTCCCGCGAACAGGATCATCATGACGACGAATGCGAGGGTGTCGGTCAAGAAGACCCTCCTCGACCTCGCTCCCGGAATCCGCGCCCGCGTTCTGGCCGGCCACGGGATTCCGCAGGAGGCGATGGAACGCCTCGCGGCCGGGGACGACGAGGGGTTCATCAAGGTTCGCCGTGACTTCCTCGCCGACCGCGAGCGGACGTTCATGGCCCAGTACGGCCTCGTCGCCGCACCCGGCGAGGGCGAAACCGACATCGACACCGAGTGAGCTCCCGCCTCATTCGAGGACACCGAGTCGGGGCTCGGTGTCCTCGAATCTGAGATCATCGCCAGCATGAGCGATGCCTCCCATTATCCGTTCGACGCACTTAGCTCCCCCGCTTTCGAGCAGCTCTGCGTAGAACTGCTTCGTCGACTTGGTTACCAAAATGTCGATTGGCGAAAGGGAAGTGCGGGCGAGAGCAGCGGGGCCGACGGAGGATACGACATCGAGGCCACGCTCCCCCGGACCGATCCCGACGGTCATACGTGGCAGGAGCGGTGGTTCATCGAATGCAAGCAGCGCCGAAGGAGGCCACTCAGATACGGGGAGACCGAAAGCCTGCGTGACTTGCACGAAGAAGCCGACGTTTTGTTGGTCATGCTCGATGGGCAACTCACGCTCCAGACCAGGCAAAAGTTTGAAAAGTGGAGACACAGACGCCCTCGGACCAGGTTGCAGATCTGGGAACGCGAGCACTTGGAGAGTCTGTACGACAAGTACCTTCGGACCGACGCCGACCAAGCCGGGACTGCCCTCAAGGCATTTCTGGAGGCCTCGGACAGAACTAGCCACGAGAATACGGGTGCGCGCCGGTCGGCCTTCACGGTCCTTGAGCGGATCGGGGTCGCGAACCCGGATCTACGGCAGGGTGTCGTCGATGAGATCTGCCTTTATCTCAGGGCGCCCGCGAGGCAGGGGGCCGATGAGCCGAAGCTCCGCCTGTACCTGCAGAACGTCCTGAGGCGACGCCTTACGGCATGGGACGAGAACAGCGAGCCGACCGACGGTGCTTGGACGGGGATGAGTCTCGACCTGAGCGGAGCCGAGCTCACCGACTTCACCTTCCTGGACGGCTCCGTCCACCGTGCGGACTTCGCCGGCTCGCGCTTCGCGGGGTCCACGAGTTTTCAGGGGACGCGATTCGGGGAGCGCGCCGACTTCTCTAACGCATCCTTCGCAGGAGGAGCCTTCTTCACCGGCTGTGAGTTCTTCCTGGCCGGTGCGGATTTCCGCAATGCCACGTTCCGCGAAAGCTGCACCTTCCATCGAGCGTCCTTCGAGGGAATGGCGGACTTCTCCGGAGCCCACTTCAAGAAAGAAGCCTCCTTCCTTCGGACTCGTTTTGCGGACCTGGCGGAGTTCAGTCGCGCGGTTTTCCAGGGCGGCGTCACCTACGAGCGCGCCACCTTCGACAGAGACACTCATTTCACGGATACGGATTTCAGCTCCATGGGGCATTTCGGCGAAGCCTACTTTAGGGACGTGGTTTCCTTCGACAACGCCGTTCCGGTCGACAGCATTGATCTGCACCACGCCCTTGCCGAACCGTCATTTGTCACCCGGGCCTGGCCGGACGGCTGGAGCTCCGCCTTCAGCGACTGTCTGGCCGTGGGCCCTGTGGAGGAGGCGGAGAGTGCGATCAGCCAGGACGGGGCGGGGCGGTTGTGCCAAGACTGCCGTCCGCAGGACGTGTGCCGCCTCCGACCTGCGGAACAGGACTGAGCTCGGGTACGGCCGGGAACAACATCGTCCCGGCCGTACCGCTGCTGCCGTTCCCGCGGCCAGGCCCCCCCCTGAAGCAAGGACCACCCTGAACAGGGAAGGAGCCGCGGCTTCCACGCCAGTGCCACAAGCACGATTCGAGCCACCGTGACGGCTTGTCATGCGTCGTCGCGGCCCCTCATCTCACTTGAGGTCCTTGAGCTTGACGCCGTTCACCTCCCAGACGTTCCAGCCGTTGTTCTGGTGGCCGGCGAGCGCGACGGCCGCCGGTGACGGGTCGGTGAAGAGGCGGCCGTCGGCGAGGCGGATGCAGCCGTTGTCGGTGACCGTGGCGTAGTGGATCTCGTTCTTGCGGGGACGGTGCCAGGTGAGCGTGGCACCGGCCTTGAGGCTTCCGGCCTTGATCAGTGGCAGCAGCTTGCCGTCCTCACCGTCCTTTCCGTTCTCGGCCGGCGGCTCCGCCTTGGCGGGCAGGCCCGCCAGGCGGCGCAGCACGCTGTTGGGGTCGTCGAAGCCGACCGCCTGCTTCTCCAGCCAGGCGTAGACCTCATCATCGATGCGGATCGAGCGCATGCCGCCTCCTGAACTCTGACCTCTAATCTCTGAACTCTGAGAGAGTAGCAGACTTCAGAGATTAGAGCGTTCAGAGCGGCGAACGGCGGCCGTATTCGCGGGTGGGGACGTCCAGGGGCAGGCGCGGCCAGCGCGTCACGGCGTCGGTGCGGCGGTCGACGACCAGGACGAAGTCGCCCTCGCCGATGTCGAAGGCCGGCCAGGCCATGAAGCCGTGCTCGAACGACTCGATTCCGATGGGCACCGCTGCGCGGCGACCGCGGGCCAGACAGGCGTCCGCGCGCCGCCACGCCTCGGCCCGGTCGAGCGGCACGGGACGCGCGGAGTACGCGGCGAGGACTCCGGCGAACCGCCGCAGCGTGCGGCACTCCGAAGCGCCGCACGCCAGGCAGTGCCGTCCGGTCGGGCGGTGGTGCTCCAGGACGGTGGTGAGCGCGATCGTCGCGGCCATCGCCAGGCTCCGCGCGTTGCGGAGGAAGTCGCGCGTGTGAGCGTCGAGTCGCGGCGGACCGGGGAGAAACGCGGTGATGGCCTGCGGATCGGCACGCATGGCGGCGACAGCGGCTCCGTCGACCCGCCGCCGGATCCACTCATGAAGGGGTGCGTGCCCCTGATTCCCGTCATCTTCCCGGCGGGGAACACCGCCGTGACCGTACGGCCCCGGTCGTTGCCGTGCCAGCCCCAGGACTCGGCGGTGAGCGAGATGGTCCCCAGGCCCCGGCCCGACTCGTCGGTCACGGCGGCGTCGCGGGCCGCGGGCTCTGGGGCCGCCCTGGTCGGCGACCGAGATGGCCACGAGGTCCTTCACGAACCGCACCTTCACAGTGAACGAACCGCCCTTCTGCCCGGACTTGGTGTGTCGGAGAACATTCACCACCAGTTCGTCCACGGTGAGGACGGCGTCGTCCAGGCACGGGCGATTCGCCAGGAGGTAGGAGACGAACCGGCGGGCGGTGCGGGCCTGTGTGGCGTCGCCGGCGGACGTTCGTCGCCAGCAGAGCGCGGCGGGCGCAGTGTGAGCGGGAAGCGTCGAGAGCATGCGCACTCCATGGGCTGAAGCAGGGGAGCGAACGGGACACCTGCACGTTGGCCACATGCTCACACGGGAGGACGCCTCGTAGGAGTGAAGTGCGCTGGTCAGAGGGCTCCGGAGCGCGATTGCTGGTTCCCGACCACCGAACGTTCGCGACCCGGACGTTCGGCTCCGTCACCTCTCGGGCCGAGCCCCGCCGGCTTCACACCGGGCAATGCCGCAGGTCGTCGGCGTCCCAGTGAGGGTCAATCGACGGGCAGGCCGAGACGGTCGAAGAAGGCGCGGTTGCGTTCCGTGGCCAGGTTCCGGAGGCGCTCAAAAGAGAATATCTCGATATATGCCTCATAATTCGCATTGTAACCAAAATAGCCGAGGCCATCCTGGGTTTTACGCAGGCCCACTTGCTTGCAGCGCTTCTCCATGGTCGGCGTGAGGTCCGAGATGATGTAGCAAAAACCGGGAATGCGATCCGACTGCGGGATCTGGCGCCCGCTCGCGGTCTTGACCCTACCCTCGCGGACCCTCTCCAGGTAGGTCAGCGCCTGCTCGATGGGGTCCTTATCCGGTCCGGCCCCCATATCGTCGCGCATCGGCCGCTTTATCTCGACCACCGTGATGGCGGCGAGCGGCATCCTTTCTCCCTCGGCGACCAGGATCGGTGTGTCGGTGAGCTGGAGCGCCATCAGGTCCGGTTCCAGCTTGGAACCCGATCCAGTAATCGGCATCGACTTGATGGGCTTGTCCGACGCGAGGAAGTTGTGGAACGCGAGCCTCTCGTCCAGCAGCCACAGATTGCACGCGTCTGGCGCCACCTCGTCGCTGGTCACGCGCATCGGCATGATCAGCCGGTGCACTACCTCCTCCTTGACATACTTCCCCTTGTCATCAGCGCGGATCGCCTTGTTCAGCAAATCGAGAATTACTCGCCGATGGAAGACGTAGTCGGCGAGGTCGGATTTCTTGATGTCACTGACCTTGGCCAGGTATTCCTGTACCCTCGCATTATATTCCGCGTCCGCACTGATTTCCTCGTCGAGGACCCGCCGCCCTTCGACGATTACTTCGGCCTCCAGGTCGGCGAGCTGCCGATGCAGGTACAATTCCAGTTCACGATCGGAGATCCCGGGGTCGACTCCCAGCTTCTCCTCGCCGATGCGATGCAGGATCGGGCGGTATCGCGGGCTCTTGCGGTCAACGTAGTCCTGGACACGCTCCAGGCCGGCCTTGCGCGACTCGGCGAGGTGCGCGTGCAGGTGTTCTCCCACCGCTGCAAGCACGGCCGCCCGGATGTCCGACATGGAAGGGGCTTCCTCGTCCAGAGCCCCGTCGGTCGTTTCCGGGATGTCGAAGCCGGTCCGTTCGGAGCGGACGGACTCGTCAAGGTAGTCGGACGTCAGGTAACAGGAGTACATGAACTCGGAGTCCCCGTCCTTCACCCGGCCGTGCAGGCCCGGTACCTTGCCGGACAGGTTCTCCACGCTCACCACCCTGGTCGCCGCGCACCAGTTCAACTGCGGGACGGTCCTGCTCGTGGCCTTCAGCCGCAGATGAAGGAGTGAGAACCGCTTCCGCTTGACGATGATCTCCTGCCTGCTCGACGGATCGATCATGTAATCATCGAAGAGCTCCTGGAGATCGACCCGTTCGTCACCATCGACCACCGCGATATGCGGGGCGCCCGATGGGCGGACGAAGTACCAGAGGCAGTGCTCAAGGATGTCCTTGGCGATGGGAGAAGCGGTCTTGGGCGCACGCTCCCTGTACCTGTCAGCGAAGTGCAGCAGTCGAATTTCCGTCCCCGGAATCGAGTCGGGTGATTCCCGGATCCGCTCGCCGGATACTCCGTCCCTGGAGGTGAAGTTGAATGTGCGCTCGTGAACAGCGTCATCGGCGCCGACGTAGCGACTGGCCACCTCGACCCTGTCGAAAGCTTTCAGCCATAGGAGCCGACCCACGCCACGGCAACCCAGGTCGGATTTGTATTCGCTGTCGAGAGTGTTGAAGGACTCCATGTTTTCATCATGAAATCCTACGCCGTTATCGGTGATGACGAATCCGGTGATGCGCCCCATACCGGCACCGGCTCTTCGCTCTCCATCGATCTTAAAAACGACCTGCTGCTGATCGCGAATGATCCGCACTTCGATTCTTGCGGAGTCCATGTCGCCATGCGCCGCGTCGACGGCCTGGACCGCGTTCACAACGGCTTCGAAAAGCGGCAGCAAGGCCCGAGACATCGGGAGCGTTGTGTTGCGCAGCCGGCCACTGAGGGAAGCTTTAACATCCATATCGACCCCTGCCTGTGCGGTCCATGTGGGCATGGTAACCGAGCCCGGCCCAGGAAATCGGGCGAAGCGGGGCGGACACGTATACCGAGCCCGTGTCTCCACGACCGGTGTCAGTCCGCCGCACCCAGGCGGATCCGAGGACCTCGTCGGCGACGAGCACCGCAGCCGCTCCGGCCGCCGTCCCCGGCGACGGCGGACTACCCGCAGCGTCAAGCCCCCTGACCGACGGCACCGGAACGCGATCGGCTCTTGATCGTCCACGTGTCCGGCGACGTGCAACTCTCAACTCCGGAACGTTCGGGCGCCGAACGTTCGGGAGTGGCACGTACATTTTGGGGCCACGCCTGTCCGGATCAGGCGATTGATCGCCCCTCGGCTCGGGCAGTCGCATAGCGTTATGGGCGTCAACGGAAGGTAATGCTTCGCGGTCGCCGCACCACGTCGGCGCATCGCGACGGCGCCCGGGAGGTCACCGATGACCAGCCCCTACATCCGACGCCTACGCCTCGCCGCCGAGCTGCGCAAGCTCCGCGAGGCCCGCGGCCTCACCACCGACGAGCTGGCACGGCTCGTGTACCAGTCGCGCACCAAGATCTCCAAGCTGGAGAACGCCCAGATCCGCCCGGACCTCGCCGAGATCGTCACGATCTTCCAGGCTTTGGACGTCACCGGCCGCCAGTACGACAAGCTCTTCGAGCTCGCCCACGCGGCGGCCCGCAAAGGCTGGTGGGATAGGTACGGCAACGCCATGGGGCCTCGCCAACGCCTATATGCCGACCTGGAGTCCGGGGCCGAGTCCGTTCGCAGCTACAACCAGACGGCGTTCCCCGCCGTCCTACAGATCCCCGAGTTCATCGACGCGATGGTCGAGCTGGACGAGCATCAGGGAACGCTCAACTACTCACCGGCCCGCATGATTGAGGCCCGGACCCGCCGCCAGCAACATCTTTTCAGCCCGGACGGCCCCACCTACGAGGCCGTGCTCGACGAGACCATGATCCGTCGGCTCGCTATCCCGGCTGCGGTGAAGGCCGCGCAGCTCCGGCAGCTGATCGAAGTCGTCACAGCCGAGCCGCGCATCGTCATGCGTGTGCTGGCATCGGACGTCCTCATCACCGGCGGCTTCCTCCCGAAAGCGTCCTTCTCTCTCTACGCCTTCACCGAATCGACTGACCCTGGAACGGCGGTGGTCGATACCGTCACCACCGATCTCGTTCTCACACAGCGCGACGAAGTGGAACGGTATACCGGGATGTACGACCGCCTCCGGAAGGTGGCCCTACCCCCCGCCGAGAGTGTCGCCTTCCTTGGCGGGGTGGCCAACCAGCTAACTAACGAGACAGAATTGGAAACATGACCAAGAACTACTCAGGCTGGCGCAAGTCGCGGCACAGCGAGCCGAACGGCGATTGTCTGGAGGTTGCCAAGGCCCCAGACCGCAGCATCGGCGTTCGCGACTCCAAGGCTCAGCCCCTCGGCGAGATCCTTGAACTCAGCCACACCGAGTGGACCAGCCTCCTCACCCATCTACGCATTACCTGAGACTTCGATCCTGGGCTGAGCCGCAGGACCTCTCGCCAACTCAGCCCAGGGGCGTTGTCGCTAGGTCAGAACAGAGCGTCCGGCGGCGCGAACAACCCATCAAAGGCGGGTTCCGCAGGTCTCGCCCCTTCGCTCGCCGGTGACGTATCCACAACCGATACCCTCGGCTCCACCTCAGAGGCTCTACCCTTGCGCCTGCCTCTCCTCTGGCCGCGAGGGTTCAGCTGAACTTCTTGCTGATGCCGGTAATGATTCAGCGCAAGCAACTTATTGAGCATGAGGTCGCGTGCCCGCGACGAGATTGTGAACCGCACCCCCTGCCGAACCTCGCGAAAACCATGCTCAAGCTCAAGCTCTCTCCACGAGGGCAACGGCGTTGAGGTCACACCTGCCTCGAATTCGCCGATTTCAGGGCTCTTCACCTCATCCAGTGCATACGCCTCGCGCACGGCCTCATCAATTCGAATGTGAATCCTGCGCAGATCGAGAATTCGATCATCCCGGCAAGCCGGATCATTAAAGCGATTATAAAGGGCGGTGAGCCCAATCTGTTCTTGTAGCATCACAGCTTCCCGCGCAGCAGTCAGCTCGTCACCCAAGCGCGCCATTATTGCCGTCGCCATTGGTCGCGGAAAAGTATCAAAGCAGCGCGATGGGGTATACTGCAGGTCCGCCTTCAATCTACCCGAATATTCCCAGGCCCAGTGAATATGAAAAGCCGAAGTCAAGAGAGCCAGATCTTCTGATCTGTCCGTCGCAAAGACGACAGTCTTTTCATTTAGCACCCGGTCGTTGCTCACGAATATTGGAACTGCCGTACTGCTCACTCTTGCAATGACAAGGACTCGATCGAAGGACTTTATTGATGCATATAGTCCAGTTGCACGTTCAGCAAACTGCCACCAGCGCTCCCTGCGGACCTTGCGTTTATTTTCCGCACGGAACGGCTTTACTTCTCTCTCAACGATCTCAAAGCACTCTGAATACGTCCTAGCTTTCTCCTCATCCCAGTCGTGAAAGTTGATAACCCAGCGCGGGGCCGACAGATCCCAACGTGAGTTCACGTCCTCTCCACCCATGTACGGGAAGAGTACATCACTATTACGTGAGTCTTTGTTGAGCAGCTCCTGCGCCCTTTCTGGCTCCAAGATGAAGCCCTTCCCTAGAACAATGACTCCCTGGAACGTCTGGTCCGCGTTATCAGCAAGGCGATAGGGATTGCCAACTACCAGAGACTGGGCATCTAGGCTCGGCGTGATCCCTGGTACAGGGCGGCCGTCCAAAACGGGCTTCTCTTCATCCCCCAGATGCCCCGTCCAGACCAGAGAGACCTCCACGGACGCCGTGCCTGGCCAAGGCTGGGACTTCTCTGCACGGTAGATCTCCCAGCCTTTGTCGCACGCTTGCGCGAGACCGACTTCGCGCGTGCCCACTTGACCGATGGTGCTGGTGGCGATGATGCCGACCCGGCCGTTGTTCGTGATGGCGAGGTCGCGGAGGTAGAAGTACGCGCACAGGTCGGCGCTGCCGCGTCGGCCACCGCCGATGTGCTGGACGAGATACTCCCGCATGTCGGTGCCCATAGCGCCGGTGAGGCGCTGGCCGCCGATGAAGGGTGGGTTTCCGACGACGGCGGAGAATCCGCCGCGGCGCATGACCTCGGGGAATTCCAGTGACCAGTGGAACGGCTTGACCGGGGTCTTTCTCGTGCCCCTGAGCCAGCTTTCCACCTTTTCGCGCAGCAGGACTTCGACCGGTGACGACGCGGGTTCGCGGGCGAAATCGTCGGTCTGCTCCGCGCATCCGCCTCCGAGAACGGCCCGCACTTCGTCGGCGAGGTCGCGCAGCCGAGCGTCCAGCACGTCCTCTGGACGTCCGGCGGTGGACAGGGCCGCTGCGGTGACGACGTCGGCGGCCAGCCGGAGCGATCCGGTGAGCCGCTCGGCCTCGGCGAGCTTGCGTCGCTTCTCCGCGACGCGCTCGATGTCGTCGGCGGCGAAGGCCTCGATCTCCTCGCGGAGTTCCTGGGCACGGGTGAGCATCGGCACCAGGTCGTCCATGACGTTCCCGAACCGCGCGTTGTCCCAGCTGCCGCGCTTCGGATCGAGGTGGAAGCTCTTGACCTGCACCTCGTCGATCAGGCCGACGAGGGAGTCGCCGTGCCGGAGGGCGTGGTCGAGGAAGCTGAACGGCTTGTCCTTGGCGAGAGTCTCGATCCACAGGGACAGCTTGGCCAGCTCGACGGCCATGTCGTCGCGGTCAACGCCGTAGATGCAGCTCGCGGCGGTGCGGCGCTTGGCGAAGAGCAGGAGATCGTCCCGGTCGTGGTCGGGGCCGAGCAGGTCGAGGACGTCCACAGGCATGCTGTCGCGTTCCCAGGCGTCCACGACCCGTTCGGCGATGTACCGGCAGGCCGACACCAGGAACGCGCCCGAGCCCATCGCCGGGTCACAGACCTTCAGTCCGAGGAGTTCGGCCGCCGGCTTGACCTGCCATTCGTCCTCCGGGGCTCCCTCGGCGGGGCCGGGCCGGTGGCACAGCGGCGCGAGGGTGTGCTGGACGATCTCCTGCGCGAGGGACTTCGGCGTGTAGTGGGTGCCGGTGGCGCGGCGGTCGCCGACCTGGGTGAACAGGACCGACCTGGCCGGGTAGACGGTCGGGTCTCCGCGCAGGTCCGCGCGCAGCAGCCCGAAGAACGGCCTGATGCGTGCGGCGAGTTCCTCGTCGTTGTCACAGGCGGCGTGCAGCGCGGCGGCCTGCTCGGTGTCCGGGGCCTTCGCCAGCGCCTTCTCCAACTGCTTCGGGGTGGCGTCGCACTCGTCCTTGAGCCAGGCGAGGAACGACGCGGTGCCCTTGGCGTACTCCTCCTCCAAGCGGCGGAGCGGCAGCTCGGGCTCGACGCGTCCGATCAACCCGACGTACGGTTCGTCGACCTTGAGGCAGGAGAACTCCAGCAGACCCTCGTAGACATGGCCGATCTGCTCGACGTCCAGCCCTTTGTAGGAGAGGCGTTCGGCGGCGGCCTTGCCGCGCTTGTGGCGCAGGATGAGCAGGGCGTCCAGGACCTCGTGGACGACGCGGTCGGTGACGGGCGCGAACGCGAGCCATTCGAACCCCGACGGGTCGAACAGCGATCCGCCGTAGGCGGGGATGCGCAGGTCCGGGTGCTCGCTGCCGCCGTGGACGGCGCGGAACAGGGCGAGCAGCCGGTACCAGGCCGCGGAACGCCGGTCCCCGACCTCCTCGCCGTGCTGGTCGCTTTCCCTCCTCAGCCTGTCGTAGAGCGCGGCCACCCCATAGGAGAGCTGGTACAGCTCGTCGGTGGGCAGGAGTTCCTGCTCCTCGGCGTACAGGAGGAACACCAGGCGCATCAGCACGATCAGCGCGGCCCGGTAGATGTCGCGCTCGGCGACGTCCGCGAGCAGCGTGCCGCCCGATTCGCGGTCCAGCCGGGCGAGTTCGCCGACCAGCAGCTCGACGGCCTGCCGGACCTGGCGGCCGAGGGTGTCGGTGACCTGTGCCTGCGCCTGAGCGCTGCGGGCGAACAGTGAGGCCAGCCCGTCGGATGGAGTGCCGTCGGGACGCTCGGCGGGGGCGAGCGAACGGGACGCGCCCAGGAGCGTCGCGAACGCCCGCAGCAGCAGCGGCTCCTCCAGCCAGAGGTCGGCGTCGAAGACGGCCGTGGAGGTCACCTCGCCCGGCCTGGCGTGCGCCAGAACCCAGAACCTGCCGTTGGTGACCAGGGCCAGCGGCACACCGGTCTCCCGGCACAACGCGGCGGCCTGCTCGACGGGGGACGGACGGTCCCCGTGCCCGCGCGTGAGGCTCTCGTCCCACGGATGCTTGTAGATGAACAACCGCATGGCACGGCCCGCCGGGCTCGGCCCATACGCGACGAAGTCCGGTCGAGCGCGGCGGTAGAGCTCTTCGATCGTCGAGCCCTGCACGAGGGCGTTGAAGGGAATGCCGAGGAGGGTCCGCAGGACCCGGTCGTACCAGCCCGGCAGCAGCAGGTCCGGTTCCTCCTGCACCTGCTCCCAGGCTTCCCGGATCTCGTCGCGGATGTCGGCCGGCACCGTGTCCAGCCCCTGCGGAAGGGCTTCGACGAGCACCGGAAGCGCGAGGAACGGACCGTCGGGACGCAGCAGGCCGAGCCATTCGGCGTGCTGTTCGGCGACCGTCTGGACAGGGCGGCGGGTGCGGGGCGGCATCAGTGCGCCACCCCCGGCCGGTGCGCGATCGCGGCGGGCACCAGGAACGTCACGGCGGCCGGGAACCAGCGGCCCCGCGGCTCGGCGTAGCGGCGGCGCAGCGCGGCGGCCTCGCGCTCCCGCTGTTCGGGAATGGTCCGCAGGCGTTCAGCCAGGGCCTCCCGGTCGCGGCGCAACTGGGTGCGCTGCTCGTCGGTGTCGAAGAGGCTGCCCTGTTCCCATCGGCCGACATCGTCGAGCGCGGCATCGATCGACCGCTCCAGCTCGGTGAGCACCGCCTTGATCGCCTCCACCTCTTCCTCGGCGCGCCGGGCGAGGAGCTTGTCGAGGCTGCGCGTCCGCTGCCCGGCCCGAGTCCTCAGCGCCTTGCCCAGCGGCTCCGACAGTTCCGCCCACACCCCGGCGAGCCGGTACCGAACGTCCTCGGGGACGGGCTCCTCGCTCGCGGCTGACAGCCAGCCTTCCACCTCGTCCTCGCGGGCCCGGACGAGCCGTCCGCCCTCGATGAGACCGCCCGCGACGATGATCTCCTCGTGCAGCCGGGTGCCCTCAGCGCCGGTGACGACGACGCGGCCGTGGGCGACGACGGCGGGCGTACGAAGCACGTCTCCGGGCACGATCCGGGCCGTGACCCGGGCCAGCCCGACGCTCTGGCCCGTCGCGCCGGACCACAACTCCGCGCGCAGCAACCGCAGGCACATCTGGACCAGGCGATGCCCCAGGTGGAGAAGCACCACGTCGGTGCGCCCCTCCACCGCATCCTGGTCGAACGTCACAGGACGCTCCTCACCCGTGACCGGGTGGTGCAAGCCGGCGTTGCGCGCCTTCGCCCACGCACCCGGCAGCTCCGGCAACCGGAAGCAGCGCGCCGGGAAGCCTTCCGGGGCGGGGACGTCGATGAGGTCTTTGCGGTGGGCGAGCCGCAGCCCGGTGCGCACCACGCGCTCGACCATCTCAGGGAAGAGGTTCAGCTCGGTGCGGCTGCTCGCGAGGGCCCCGGTGAGTCTCTCCAGGTCGCGAGCCAGGTCGCGTTCGACCTTCAGCCGGGCGTTGGTGGACCTTCGGGCGATCTCCACGTCCGCGCTCTGCCAGTCCGCGCTCCGGCCCAGCATCTTCTGCTCCACCCGGGCCGCGATGACCTCGCCGGCGCTGCCGAGGTCCTCGCGGATCTGCTCGATCTTGCGCGCAGCGGTCTGGAGGAACAGCATCTCGTCCTCCAGCGTCCCGGCGCCGAAGTCGGTGCCGTCCCAGCCGCGTGGGACAAAGTGCAGCACCCGCACCTCGGCGGCACGCTGGCCGTGCCGGTCGACGCGGCCATTGCGCTGCTCCAGGCGGTTGGGATTCCAGGGGATCTCCCAGTGCAGCAGCCGGTGGCAGTGGTTCTGCAGGTTGATGCCCTCGCTGGCGGCGTCCGTGGCGAGCAGGATCCGGACGTCTCCGCCGGGTAGATTCGGGGACTCCTGGAAGACGTTCTTGATGTGCTCGCGCTGGTCGGGGTCCTGTCCCCCGTACAGCAGGGCGATCCGGTCGGCCGGGTACCCGGCGGCGACCAGCCGCTCGTGGAGCCAGCGCTGGGTGTCGCGGTACTCGGTGAAGACGATGACCCGCTCGGACGTCCATTCGCCGCGCGGGCCGTCGGGGCAGACGATCGGCTCCAGCCAGGCCCGCAGCGCGCCGAGCTTGGCGTCGGGACGGTCCTGCGCGCCGCGCGCCCACGTTTCCAGCTCTCGGAGAAGGCCGAGCTCCTCCTCGGTGAGCGGGGGGGACATCCGCCGGACGGCGGTCAGCGCATCGGCCTCGACGGTGCCGTAGGCGGTGTCGTCCTCGGCGGTCTCCTCCAGGCGTTCGGCCAGCGGGCGCAGCACCCTCGGCCCCGCCTGAGCAGCGACCTGCCCGAAGTCGTCATCGTCGGCGGCCCGGGCGGTCATAGTGGCCAGGTGTGTCTCGACGGTCTCCGCGAACGCCTTCGGGGAGGAGAACAGCCGCTTCTTCAGCAGCATGGTCACGAAGTCGGCCGCATGGGCGCCGCCTTTACCTCCCGCACCGGCGCGGTGGCGGCGGCTGTCGACGTAGCGGGTGAGCAGCGCATGGGCGTGCCGTTCGGCATCCGAGTAGTCGACCTCAAGAAAGCCGAGTCGGCGGGCAGGGAACGCAGGGGTTCCGTCCCACTTCGGCGGCAGGTCGCGCTTGAGGCGGCGCACCATGACGCGCTTCAGCTGCTCGTCCGCCGGTTTGACGCCGCGGGCGAAGCGCTGGTCGTCCAGCAGTTCCAGCAGGGCCGTGAAGGACTCCAGGTAGCCGTTGTGCGGGGTCGCCGACAGGAACAGCCGGTGTTCGCAGTGCGGGGCGAGTTGCCGGATCGCCTGTGTGCGCAGCGAGTCCACCGCGTACTTGCCGCGCCCTGACGGCGCGCAGGTATGCACCTCGTCGACGACGAGCATGTCGAAGGTGCGGGGATGCCGGGGGACGGCGGGCAACACATCCCGGAGCAGCCGCAGTGGCCGCTCCCGCTTGAGCCAGTCGATGCTGACGATGAGGCGCGGGTAGTGCGTCCACGGGTTGGCGTACAGGCCGCGTTCCCGGCGCAGCCGCTGCAGGAGAGCAGTGTCGACGATGTGGAAGTCCAGGCCGAACTTGTCGCGCATCTCGTCATGCCACTGCACGGTGAGGCCCGCCGGGCACACGATGATCATCGTGCGGGCACGGTGGCGGAGCATCAACTCCTGCATCACCAGACCCGCCTCGACCGTCTTGCCGAGGCCGACATCGTCGGCGATCAGCAAGTTGGTGCGCGGCATCGACAGCGCGCGGACCACGGGATCGAGCTGGTAGTCCTCGATCTGGATACCGGATCGGAACGGCGCCTGCAGGGCCGTCTTGTCGGCCGAGGCGATGGCGCCCCAGCGGACGGCGTCGAGGAACGCGTCGAGCTCCGCCGGGTCGTCGAAGCCACCGGCGGGATCGGGCAGCAGCGCCTGATCGTGCACGACCGCGCCGTACTCCAGTTCCCAAACGACGCGGAGCTCCTCGTCGCGCGCGTCGTCCTCAATACTGATCAACGACACCAGATGTTGCGGCTCGCCTGTCAGCTCATAGGGGTCGCTGCTGGCCACCGTCCCGCGAGTGACGTCGGCCACCACCCACTGACGGTTGCGGACGGTCACCAACTGTCCCTGTGCCGGCGCCCCGCTCTCCGTCGCCACCATCGTCTCGCTCCCCATGCCCGCAAGTATCGCCGGGCGCTGGACCCCGTCGTCCATGCAACGCCTCGACGATCATCACAGTGTTAGCACTGGAGGAACGCCCTGCGAGTACGAATCGGTGAAATTCTCCCTCCTTTGGGCAATCCGCCTATGTACCGGCTTGCCTCCGGGGGGAACGGTCCCCGCAGGGCAACCAGAGCACGAGGGCGCTTGAGCGGGCGCTCGCGCATTGGCCGTCCCGTCGAGAGCCGGGCGCCCCCATTCGGCTCAAGCTCAGCTAACGCTCAAGGGCCGCAAGCACCGAGCTCATCTTCGCCCTACTGGAACTGAGGACTGCCCAACAGGAGGAGAGCTCATGTACAGATTTGAGTCGGCTTTTAATGAGATATCGGTATGACCATTACCGCGCGTGTCCGGAGGCGCTCACGCGCAAGCCGGTTGCGGGGGGGCATGCCGGTGCGCACGTGGAACCGGCCGCGACCGTCGAGTCGCGGAGGATGCGTCGAAGACGTCAGCAGTGATCGGGCCCAATCGCGTTCCGCGTGTTTCAGGGCATCGGCGGCGGCATGCTGCTGCCACTGGTGCGCACCAACCTGGTCGACGACCTGTCATGGCGGTTCCTGGTTCTTCTTGCTCGGCGGGTCACTGTTCGGTGCGAGGTCCCTGCTCCTGCTCTAACACCCGCAGACCTGCGGCCTCGGCGCTCTGCTGCTCACGCCACTGGGCGCCGGGACGGGCCTGCCCATGTACTACATCGACAGGCTCATCGACGGCACCGGCGTCGAACGCGCTATCGCCCTGACCGGCATGGCAAGAGGGCTCCGCCGGGTGGCCCCCTTCGCCGGCCCGCACAACCGACCCGCTGCTCCCCGCCGGCCTGGGCATGAGCGCGGCACCGATGGCCGCCACCTACCATGGCCCCGCGCTGGCCCAATTGCCCGCCGCCACCACTACCAGCCGTTTCACCCAGCAGGTCGGCGCGTCTCACGGCGTCGCTGTCCTGGCCGTCATCCTGCAACAGCAGGGCACCGGCCACACCGCCCTCCGCGGCCTTCGCCCACGCCTTCTGGTGCGCCCTGGTTCTCACCGTCCCCACGTTTTCCTTGCCCCGGTCGACCGCACATGCCGACATCGCCTACGCCGTCGGATCGACGGCGACTCGGCCAAATAGTGTTCGGGGTTCGGCGGAAGGGCACGGCGGCAGGGCGGGGAACCGGCGCGAGGGTCGGCGGATTTTGGTTTCACCAGGGGGCTGGTGGTGGCTGTTGTGGGAGATGGTGGGGGTTGGGGGGACAGAGTCTTCTGCCATTTCTGCGTCATCGCCTGAATCGCCGGGGTCGGCTGGTTACGGTGAGGCGTCACCCGATGACGAGGAGGCGATCGTGTCCAGTCCCGATATGTTGACCGCCAAGATCAGCCACGGGTTCGACCGGCTCGACGCCGACGGCGACGGCCGGCTCACCGAACACGACCACGTCCTGATGGGGCAGCGGACCGCCGCCGCGCTGGGGCACCCGTCCGGCTCGGCCGCCGAGAGACAGATCATCGACGCCTACCTGCGGATCTGGCGGGACCTGCACCTCCCGCACGTGCCCGGCGGTGGGGGCGCCATCAGCAAGGAGCAGTTCATCGACTCCACCCGTTCCCTGGTCTCCGATCCGGACGCGGCCCGCGCCACCGTGGGAGCGCTCGCCGAAGCGTTCCTGGACATCGCCGACACCGATGCGGACGGCAGCGTCACACCGGACGAGTTCCTCGCCTTCCAGCGCGGCCATTTTCCCGGGCTGGAGGCGTCCGACGCCGCCGAGGCGTTCCGTCATCTCGACACCGACGGCGACGGACGGCTATCGAGCGAGGAGTTCGTCCAGGCGGTCATCGAGTTCTGGTCCAGCACCGATCCCGAGGCGCCCGGCAACTGGTGGATGGGCCGTCCCCCTTATCTGTCGTGAGAATCCGAAGGCCAACTGTTCTATCCGAGGTGGACGGTCCAGGCGGTCGAGTCGACGACGCTCGATGACGGCCCGTATCCGCGCTGTGGGACGACCTGTGCCCCGCGCGCTTCGTCGAAGCGCGCGGGGCACAGGCTCGTTCTGCATTCAGTGCGCAGCGTCACCGACTGGCCGACCTTCGCCGTCTGAGAGTCCCCGCCCGTGATCCCAGATGGTTCTTGCGGATTTTCGCCCGCCACCACTTCTCTCGTAGTACTCTGAATACAGTGGTTTAGAATAGTGCTGCGGATGGAGTGGTTTCAGGGTGCGGAAGAACCAGGAGCGGCGGTGGGCGTTGATCGACGCGGCCATCGAGGTGCTGGCCAGGGAAGGGGCGCGTGGGCTGACCTTTCGGGCCGTCGACACGCAGGCCGGGGTGCCCGCGGGAACGGCGTCCAACTACTTCTCGAACCGGGACGACCTGTTCACGCAGATCGGCGGGCGCATCTACGACCGGCTGCTGCCCGACGAGGCGACGATGGCGCAGAGCCGGGAGGGGCGGCAGGACGAGGCCCGCTACACCGAGCTCATGCACGAGGTGGTGGACCGGGTGTCCTCGTTCCCCTCGGGCTATCTGGCCCTGCTCGAACTGCGGTTGGAGTCGACGCGGCGGCCTGAGCTGCGGGACGTGCTGACCCGGCGCATCCGCGCGGACATCGACGCCAACATCGCCCACCAGGCCGGCTCCGAGCTGCCCGGTGACTCGACGTCGGTGCTGCTCCTCTACATGGCGCTGAACTGGCTGATCCTGGAGCGTCTGACGCTACCCGGCATCTTCACCGAGGAGCAGGCGCACGAGCTGGTGGACGCCGCCGTCCAGCGGGTGCTGCGCGGCGGTGAGGGCCGGCCGGAACAGGGGTGAATCCTTTCGGGGGCGGACGTCCTCTTATGGGTGTCGGTCAATGAGGAGGGGGACGCCGTGGCACGCGACTGGGCCAGTGCGCAGCTCATCAGGGACGCGCAGGCCGGGGACCGCGAGTCGATCATCGCGGTGCTCGACGGCGCCCACGTCCACGTGCGGCGGTTCGCCGAGCATCTGTGCGCGTCGCCGCAGGACGCCGAGGACGCCGCGCAGGAGGCGCTGATCATCCTGTACCGGAAGATCGGTTCGCTGCGCGCGACGGGGGCGCTGGCCTCGTGGATGTTCCGGATCGTCCGGAACGAGTGCCTGCGGCGGGCGCGGTCGCTGGTCGTCCCGCCGGAGGGGGCCGAGCCGGCGCTCGCGACGTCCGCCGAGGACGAGGCGCTGCGGCGGCTGGAGGCCGAGAACGTCGCGCGGGCGATCCAGGGGCTGCCGGACGTCCAGCGCCGGGTGCTGATCATGCGGGACGTCCTCGGCCATCCGGGGCGGACGGTCGCGCAGGCGCTCGGGTTGAGCGACGCCGCGATGAAGTCCCACCTCCACCGGGCGCGGACCAGGCTCCGCCTCGACCTGGCGGCCGACTCCGAGTCCGTTCACGCACGTTAGGGAGTTCGCCCATGCTCGAAACCGGTTCGCCCGCGCCCGACGTCCTGTTGCAGGACACCGAAGGGCGGCAGGTCAGTTTGGCCGCCCTCGGGGACGGTCAGGCCGCGCTGGTCTATTTCATGCGCTCGACGTCGTGCCCGGTCTGCAACAGGCACGTGCAGGATCTCGTCCGGTCGCGTGAGACGTTCGCGGCGGACGGCGTGCGGGCGTTCGTCGCGGTGCCGGAGGACCGGCGGACCGCCGCCGCGTGGAAGGACAAGCGCGGCGTCCCGGTCCCGGTTCTCGTGGGCGGCTCGGGCGCTCCGCACGAGGCGGTGGGGCTGGCGACGAAGATGCTCGGGTCGATGCGGCAGTCGGGCAGCGTCCTCATCGACGGGGGCGGCATCGTCCGGCACGCGCACGGCGCGACGCTGCCGACCGCCGGCTACGACAAGAAGGGCATCGCGGCGGCCGTCCGCGGTCTTCGCGCCACCGTGTGACGGCGGGGCGGGCAATGGCACAAGAGGATCGGCGGATATTGGATCTTCTGCTGGTCCGGTGAGGGTGCGTACGGTCGCCGTCATGCGACTCCTGCGCTCCTCCTGGACCACCGGGCCCGCCGCCGACGCGGCCGGGCCGCTGCTCGTCAGCTTCACCGCGTTCACCGCCGACCGCGCCCTCGACCTTCCGGGCATCGCGCGGGCCGGGCTGCGCCTCCGGCGCGGCTGGCCCGAGCTGGAGGGCGCGGTCGGCGTCTGGCTCTGGACCGCGCCGCGCGAGCGCGCGGTCGGGTCGGTCTCGGTGTGGACGGACGAGGCGGCCCTGCGCGGCTTCGTGGGCTGGCGGCCGCACGTGGAGATCATGCGCAGGTACCGTCGGCGCGGCCGCATCGAGGCGACCACTTGGACGGTGGAGGGTCTGGACCTCCGGCGGATCTGGCGGGACGCCCGGCTCCGGATGGCCGGCGAGCCGGCCGTCACTCAGGAAGCCCGCAGCTAGCCTTCAGTATTCGTTCGGGCTAGCCTTCAGTGTTCGTTCGGGCATTGAAGATCGCAATTGCCCAGGGAGCTGGCGAAAAGGCGATGAAACGAGTTTTCCGTTGGGAAACACGGACCCGCCGGCAAGGGAAGTGTCGCCTGATTGTCAAGGCCAATTCCGCCACGATGTGAATACCACCTGGTATGGCAGGGTGGCCGGAAGCGGTCGGCGCGGTCCGTACCGGCGCATATCCGGTTGTCGGAGCGTGATCGGCGAAGGTCATGGGTGTGCGAGTGGACACCCTGCGCTACCGCGGGCTCGAAAATACTTACCTCGCGGGTATATTCAAGGGCGATTTATCCGACATATCGCATTTGACGGGTCGGGCCTTCTGACAGCACGCTGGCGTCTGCCGCGCCCCAGCCCACACCCAAGGCGACGCCATGACCTTCGTCCACCAGCCCGGACGTACCCTGCCCACCCTCCTGCCCACCCCCGTGCCCACCCCCGTGCCCACCGTCCTGCCGCCCCTCCCGCCCACCTTCCGTGCCCCCGTGCCCCTCCCTCCCTCGACGCGGTGTCGGATCCCGGGAAGGCCTCTGTGATCCGCGTCATCCTCGCCGAGAACATCCATCTGTTCCGCAGCGGCCTGGTCGCCCTCCTGGACGACGAGCCAGACATCCGCGTGGTCGAGACCGTGGACTGCGGACGCAAGCTGCTGGCCGCGACGGCGCACTGCCGTCCGGAGGTGGCCCTGGTGGACCTCGGTCTGCCCGATCTCGACGGTGTCGACGCGGCCGCCCGGCTGCTCGACCTGGTCCCGCAGTGCGCCGTGATCATCATGGCCGAGCGGCGGCAGCCCGGCGACCTGCGCCGCGCCGTCGCGGCCGGCGCGGTGGGGTTCCTGCTCAAGGACACCTCCCCGGAACGGCTCGTCCAGGCGATCCACGACGTCGCGGACGGCGAGCGCGTCATCGACGCCGAACTGGCCTTCGCCGAGCTCGCCACGTCCCAGAGCCCGCTCACCCCGCGCGAACTGGAGGTGCTGAGAGAGACCGCGAAGGGCGCGACCGTCGCCGAGATCGCGCGGTCGCTGTTCCTCGCCACCGGAACCGTCCGGAACTACCTGGCCCGCATCGTGTCCAAGGTCGGCGCGCGCACCCGCCTGGAGGCGGTCGCCATCGCCGAGGAGAACGGCTGGCTCGGGGGCGCCGCGCCGCGCGCCCCGCGCCCGCCCCGCGCCCGGTCGGCGCCTCGCACCCGGGAGGCGCCCCGCTCCTGGCAGCGGTGACCGTCAGGCTCCTGGCAGCGGTGACCGTCAGGCCGCCACCCGCCGCGCGGCCGCGTGAAGCACCGCTCCGGGGAGCACGGGCACCGACCCCGCAGTCGTGAGGGGCACGCCTCCCCTATCGGCCGTCAGGCCTTCCCGTCCGTGCGGACACGAAGGCCAGCAGTTCGGCCGCCAGGTCGAACGAGCGTCCGGCCGAGCGGGAGGCGTGCCCGACGCCGGACTCCCGGCGCAGCAGCACGGGCCCGTCTCCCGCGGTCGCCCGCTGGAGCGCCGCGCACATCTTGCGCGCGTGCAGGGGGTCGACCCGGGAGTCGCCGTCGAAGACCGCGAAGAGGGTCGCCGGATAGTCGGTGCCCTCGCGGACGTGGTGGTACGGCGAGTACGCGTACAGCCAGCCGAACGCCTCCGGGTCGGCGGGCGAGCCGTACTCGCCGTGCCACGCCGCGCCCATGCCCGACTTGTCGTAGCGGACCATGTCCAGCAGCGGCGCGACGCAGACGGCCGCGGCGAACAGGTCGGGGCGCTGGGTCAGCGCCGCTCCGACGAGCAGCCCGCCGTTGGACTCGCCCCAGATCGCGAGCCGGTCCGGGGCCGTCCAGCCGTCCGCGACGAGCATCTCGGCGGCGGCCAGGAAGTCGTCGAAGACGCGCTGCTTGCGGCCGAGGATGCCCGCGCGGTGCGAGGCCGTGCCGTCCTCGCCGCCTCCGCGCAGGTGGGCGATCGCGAGGACGCCACCCGTCTCCACCCAGGCCAGGGCGTCGGCGGCGTAGGACGGCGTGAGCGGGATGCCGAAGCCGCCGTAGCCGTAGAGGATGGCCGGCCGGGGTTCCGTGCCCTCGTGGGGACGGGCTATCACGTCCACGCGCACGGGGGCGCCGTCCGCCGAGGTGCAGGTGATCTGGTGCGTCTCCAGGGTCGGCGCGGCGATCTGGCTAGGGGACGGTTCCCAGAGGGTGAGGTCGTCGTCGCGCGTGTCGTAGTGCCAGACGGCTTCGGGCGTGGCCATGCCGCTGTGCGTGAACCACAGCTCGTGCCCGTGGCCCGGCCGGGCCGACAGCGGGCCGAGGACGCCGGGGCCGGGCAGGTCGATGTCGCGGATCCGGGCTCCGGTGCGCGCGTCGTGCAGCGTCAGCTCCGAGGTGCCGGAGCGGACGCGGGTGACGGCGATCAGGCCGTCCAGCAGGGTGAAGTCGGCCAGGACCGCCTCGTCGTCCTCGGGGATCAGCTCCGTCCAGTCGGTGGGACGGGACGGGTCGGCGACGCAGAGGCGCACGCGGGGCGCGTCGCGGTCGGTGACGATGTAGAGGCGTCCGTCGGGGCCGACGGCCGCGGCGGCGCGGGCGTCCACGTCCTGTTGGACGGGCCGGAGGCGCGCGTCGCCGGACGCGAGGTCGGCGACGTACAGGGCGTTGCGCGGTCCGAGGCCGTCCGCCGTCGAGACGACCAGCAGGCGGCCGTCCTCGCTGACGCCGACGCCGCAGGCCGCGGCCGGTTCGGTGACGGGCGTGTCGGTTTCGGCCGGCTCACCGACGAGGTGCCGGTACACGCGGCGGCGCATCTCGTCGTCCGGTTCGGCGCGGACGTAGTAGAAGGCGCTCCCGTCCGGCAGCCACGCCACCGGCGAGTAGCGGCAGCGGTCGATCGGGCCGTCCAGGGTCTCGCCGGACTCGACGTCCAGGACGAACAGGTCGGCGCGTTCGGTGCCGCCCCGCGAGACCTGGCAGGCCAGCAGCCGTCCGGACGGGTCGGGCCGCCACGCGTCGAGCGTCGTCGTGCCGGACGGGTCGAGCACGGCCGGGTCGAGCAGCGTTCGTTCGGGGCCGTCGCCGTCCGCGACGTGCAGGACGGCGTGCTCCTGGCCCGCGACGCGGCGGAGCGTGAACCGCCGGTCGCCGCGCCAGATGGGAGCGGTGACCGTCCCGGTGTCCGCGAGCTCGGCGACGCGTCGCCGGAACGCCGCCCGGAGGTCGGGGTCGATGTGCTTCTGGTACAGCTCGTCCTGGGCCTCCAGCCAGGCGCGGGTCGCCGGCGAGGCGGGGTCCTCCAGCCACCGGTAGGGGTCGGCGACGCGGTGGCCGTGCAGGGTCTCGACGACGGGACCGCGTTCGGCCTCGGGATGGTTCATGCGCGTGTTCCCCTCCGGGCGCGAGGTGGCGAGAGCGGTGTCAGGTCTGTCGCGGGACGGCCGCCGGACGGCCGCGTCCGGTCAGCGCCGCGTAGGCGGGCGAGTCGCGGACCAGGTCGTCGTGCGTCCCGTGGTGGGTGCGGGTGCCGTCCATGAGCAGGACGCGGTCCGCGCGGCGGGCCGAGCTGAGCCGGTGCGCCACGACGATCAGCGTGCCGGGCCGGCGCGCGAACGCCGACTCCGCACGGGCCTCGGCCGCCGGGTCGAGATGGCAGGTCGCCTCGTCCAGGACGATCAGCAGAGCGGGCGCGAGGTAGGCGCGGGTCAGCGCGATCAGCTGCCGTTCGCCCGCCGAGAGGGCGCCGGGGTCGAGGTCGGCGTCCAGGCCGCCGAGCCGGGCCACGAGGTCCGCGGAGCCGACCTCGTCCATGGCGCTCGCGAACGGCGGGTCCGTGTCGGGCGTGAGGTAACCGAGGTTCTCGCGGACGGTGCCGCGGAACACGTACGCCTCCTGCGGGATCAGCACCCGCGCGGCGGGATCGACCAGCTCGGCGGGGACGCCGCCTACCTCGACCGTTCCGGCGCGCGGACGCATCAGGCCCGTGATGAGCGCCGCCAGCGTGGACTTCCCGATGCCGCTCGGCCCGACCACCGCCAGATGGCCGCCGGACGGGACGTCCAGGTCCAGCGAGTCGATCACCGGCGGCGCGTCCGGGCCGTAGGCGGCGGTGACCGCCCGGAGCCGGACGTCCTCCCGCTCGGGCGCGACGGAGGCAGAGGACGCCGGTGGGACGTGGGCGGCGGTCGTCAGGACGCGGTCGACCGCGACACCGAGGCGGACGGCGCTGACGCCGAGCCCCCGCACCAGGCCGCCGAACGCGGGGACCAGCGACTGCGTCAGGTAGGTGAGCGCGCCGATCACCATGGCCGCGCCCACACCGTGCCGTCCGAGCCACGGCACCGCGATCAGGAGCAGGACGACCGGGGCCCAGCCGCCGACGGTCAGCGCGACGGTGCGCAGGGCGGTGACCCGGGCCAGGGCGCGGCCCGCCGCGGCCTGCTCGTCCACGCGTCCGGCGACTGCCCGGCGATCGTCGGCGGCACCGGGCGTCTCGCCGGA
>NZ_JBFAOF010000002.1:0-46627 GCF_040675125.1 Spirillospora sp. NPDC049652
CGCGACCCACGCGGCCAGCGCGGCGGGCGGCGCGAACGCGGCGAGCGTGAGCGTGTCGTGGGGCAGGTAGGTGTGGCTGAGCTGCCCGGCCGGGTAGAGGGCGGCGAGGCCGGTACCCAGGCCGCGGGTGTCGGGGGACTGGGCGACCCAGCGGATGTAGCCGCGCATCGCGGTGCGCGCGACCAGCCCCGACCGGCTGGGGTGTCTGCGCGGTCCGTACTGGGGCGCCCACATCGGCCCCAGTGCCTCGGGGCCCGGGAAGTCGTCGTACCGGGACCGGCGGGCATCGCGACGGCCGCGGCGGGCGGCGAACCGGCCGAGCTGACCGACGCGGGCGAGCTGGGCGAACTGGTGTGACGAACGGCCACGTCGGGCCGGACGACCATGCATGCGGGATCTCCTTCCCGAGAGGGCGGAAAGAACGGCACCGCCCCGGGCCTTCCGGGGCGGTGCCGTGTTCAGCGGTGTCAGGGGCGACGGGGCAGGCGCCGCAGACCGCGTCCGGGACGTCCGGACGAGCCGACGATGCGCATGCCGCGGGCGGCCACCGTGCGGGCGTCCTCGAAGTAGTCGGCGAAGTTGACCGCCGCCTGGCGGGCGAAGGCGGCGGACTGCTCCAGCTCCAGCGCCGCCTGCTCCACGCGGGCCAGGACCGGCGCGGGCAGGCCGCGTCCGGCGAGCCCTTCGCTCCATTCCTCCACCAGGTCGGACGCGACGGCCAGCAGGTCGCCGATCCCCAGGCATGTCGCGAGGAACTCGCCATCGGTGTCGGGATCATCGAATTCCACCAGGTAGCCCCGGTGACGGCGCGGAGGCATCAGTACTCCTTCCAGTGGGGGGTCAGGCGGGGTCGTCGCCGGTGAACTCGATCCCGGCGTCGGCGACCTCCCGGGCCTCGGCGAACCAGACCTCGAACGCGACGGTCGCCATCGCGGCGCAGGCCGAGGCGTCCACCAGGCCCTCGGCCGCCAGGTACAGCGGCCGGACGACGATCGGCGGGAGATTGCGGATCGCGACCTGGTCCGTCCAGTCCTCCACGGCGACGGCGATGCCGCGCAGGATCTGCATCAGCTCGGCGGCGGTGTCGAGGAACTCGGCGTCGGTGTCGGGGACGTCCAGCAGCAGCGGCCCGAGCACCCGCATCCGGGTCTGCGCCCGCTGGGGCCGCCGGGCGCGACCGGTGCGGCGCCTTCCGGTCGGAACCAGCCGCTCGGCCTCGTGCCGGGTGGCCGGACGGCTGGCCGCCGTTCCACCACCTCCGCTGGGGCCACCCGGCTGGCCGGGCACCACAGGCGGGGCCCCGGTCGGCCCTGTGGCGGGGCTGCACCCGGGCACGGCCGGGACGGGACGGACCCTGTTCGAACCGGTCGCAGGATTCTCCGCACCGCCTCGGCCAGCCGCGGATCCGGCCCCGCTCGCGCTCGGCGACGCGGGTGTGCTCCCGGCCGGGCTTCCGTTCGGCCCGCCCGGCGGCTTAACCGAAGGCCCCGGCGTCCGCGTGCCGGACGGCCCCGCGGATCCGGGCGGCTGGACTCCTGCCCCGCTGGGCGGGACCACCCGCCCCTGCAACGTGGGACCGGCAGCCCCCGACCGGGTGGGCTGGCGGCGGCGGAAGAACGTCGCGGTGCCACCGTTGGCCTCGCGCTGCTGCCAGCGCGCCTCGGCCCACGGCTTGGCGGCCTTGCCCTTCTTCCACGCACCGCGCGCGCCGCTGCCGACGACCCGCCCGCCCAACTCGGCGAGCGCGTCGGCGAGCATCGTCTCGTCGGTGGTGGGAGCGCCCGAGGCGTTCCACGCCTTGACCAGCAGCGAATCGGTCCGCGGAGACCGCCGGCGGGGGCTCCGTGGCCCGTACTGGGCCTGGTGCTTCCGGACAGCGTGGACACCACCCGCGAACCCACCCGCCCCCAGCAGCAACAGCTCGATCACGACGCACCTCCGTGCCGGTTCGGATCGGACAGGACCGCCGGGACGCGATGTCCTCGGCCGGAGCGCTGACGCAGGTCGACGGTCACGACGGCCGCCCAAAGGACGGCGTACAACGGCCACTGGACGGCGGCGACGCCCCACCAGGGCACGTCGAGGCCGAGCTGAGCGCCGCCCGGCGCCGCCAGCAGGAACATCGCGGCTCCCCAGGTGGGGCGGTTCCGCCAGGCGGACCAACCGGCCCGCCGGACCACGCCGGGGCCGGGCGCGCTCACGTCGGCGGTGTCGTTGATGCCGGCGGTCACTTCAGCCACCCGTCCATCGCGCCGGACAGCGAGTGCAGCGGCCCCAGCAGCGTGCGGCCGATGGAAGTGCTGGCGGCCAGCAGCCCCCACGCCACCAGCGTGATCATGACGATGCGGGAGGTGGCCTGGAACCAGAACAACACGACCAGGACGCCACACAGCACCAGAAACAGCGTCATCGGAGACTCCAAGGAAGACGAGCGGCTCGGCCGCATCAGGCGGCCGGGCCGGAACTTGTGAAGGGGAGACGGGGAGGGGCGCGGTTCAGGCCATGCGCCCGTGCGCGGAGGTGAGGGCGTAGCGGTCGCCGAGGTCGCAGATCTGGCGGGCGGTCTGGTCGCCGACCAGCGGCTCCAGCGGCTCGTACAGCTCGGCGACCAGGTCGAACCGGTCCGCGGGCGCGGCGGCGGTCGTGAGCTCGTCCAGCACCGCCGTGATCGGCTCCTCCAGCGCCGGGTCGGCGGCCGGGACGCGCGGGCGACCTGTCGCGAGAGCGTGCTCGGTGGCGGCCAGCGCCGAGATCAGGACCGCTTCGTCGCGCAGTGCTGCCGCCAACGGCCGCGGGATCACGTCGGTGGTCCGCTCGAAGCCGTAGGCGAGGGTGGTGGTCTCGGCCTGGACAGCGCGCTGCACCGCCAGGTCGAACAGGAGCCGGGCTCGCTGGGCGGCGGGAAGCCTTCCGTGGAACCGCCCGATGAGGGACTCGGCGATCAGGCCCGCCTCGACGTACCGGTCGGCGGCGGCCTGCGCCTGCTGACTCTTCAGAGCCGGGCCGTAGGGCCCGGTGTCCGCCTCAGATTCCGTCGCGGCGGTCGCGGCCGGGCGGGAGGCGGTCGTGACGGTGGGGGACATGCGGCTACCTCTCGTTGTGGGCGCACGCCGGGTAGGGCCGGTGCGGCGGGCACCTGGTGAAGGTGGTCCGGGAGACCCGGACCGTGAATGCGGTTCCGTCGCGTCGTGTGACCTCCAGCCAGAACCAAGCGGGTCGCGCGCAGCGGGCAGGTCCGGGAGGACGGCAGTCCGGCCGGACGGCCTGGCTTATCGACACAGTCCCGACGGCACCGGGCGCTCGGACAGGACGCAGAGAGAGAAACAGGGGACCGCACAGGGCGACGGCGACACATGCCGCCAGCCCGGCAGCGGTCCCGCGCATCAGACGGACCTGCTCGCGGCGGCCGGTCGGACTAGGCATCCCGGACCTGCTGCGCCCGCCCTCCCGGGGCCTGCGCCTCAGCGTCCTCGGACCTGCCCTGCTGGTGCTGGTCGGAGTGCGTGCGGGACCGGTGGATGTCGATCCGCGCGAGCAGGCGGCTGAACACGCCGACTCCAACGGCGAGCGACAGCACGATGGCCGGTCCGGTGCTCATCCGCAGCAGGTGCGAGGCAAGCAGCCACAGGCCGCCTCCGGCGGCACCCGCCAGCATCAGCGCCTCGGGCAGGCCGAGCTGCGCCATGACGCGCCCCAGCCGGCCCGCTGAGCCCGAGGCGGTCTCGCGAGCGACAGGCGCCGAGGTGGCGGCGCGAAACGGATTACGGGACATCGGAAGAACTCCTCACGTGGGTAAGGGCGGGCAGGTCATCCGGCGGGCGGCTCGGCGACCGAGTGCAGCGCGGGACGGCGGATCTGCTGGGTCAGGAGGGTCGCCCGGGCCTTGCGGATCTGCAGGACGCGGGCGAGCTTCTCGGCGGGAATGTGCCGACCGTGCTCGTCCCGGTACGCCTGATCAGCGGCGCGTGCCTGCTCCAGCAGTTCCTCGTCGCTCGGCTCGGCCTTCTGCCGCGCCTCGGCCCTCGTCGAAGAGGTCCGGCGACGCCGTCGGCGCGCTCGCGGACGCAACTCGGTCAGCTCCTCTACCGAGTCCGCCGAACTTGCGTCAGGACCGGACGAAGGGCGCTCGCTGGAGGCGGGGACCGTCGCGTCGGACCGGTCCGTGCCAGGCCTGGTGGCCGATCGGCCACCGGGCTGCGCACTAGGTCCGGGAACCGGGTCCGGCGCCGCATCCACGGCATCCACCGCGACAGGTCCGGGACCTGTTTCCACGTCAGGACGGGACCCGGTCCCAGCACGCCGCGTCAGCGACATCGGGACCTGTTCCGGCGCGGACGTGGATCCACGGGTGGCCGCCAGGCGAGGCGTCCCCGGAAGGTGGCGAGTGATGTCGCCGGGATCGAGTTGGACGCCGCGCTCCGCAAGGAAGTCCTGCACGCGCGCCGCGTCGTAGCCCAGCGCCACCAGCTCACCGTTGCTGAACGGCGCGCTCGGCGGCGTGGGCAGTGCCCGCGGCTCCCGCCCCTCCTCCTGAGGAAGTTCCCAGGGAGCGGTGGGCGCGAGCTCGGCGAGCGAGGCCGAGTGATACAGCGCGGCCAGATGCGCCAGCAACGCCTTCTGCCGGTCGGGATCGGTGGACAGCCGGGCGTGTTCGACCGCACCTTCCATCGCCCGGTCCAGCCGCTTCTGAGCACGGACCAGGTGACGAGGCTTGGCCGTGTCACCCGCCGAGCGGAGCGCCCGCAGATGCTTGGCTGCCCGCGCCACGCGGGTGAGGCGTCGGTGCGCGTCGACGTCGGCGGCCGTGCGGTCCATCGGCTCCGCCAGACCGAGCCGGATCAGGATCCGGTCCAGGTGCAGCTTCGAGTGGACCTTGCGGGACCTGCCGGTCGCCCGCCGTCGCTCGGCCGCCAGGCCCCGCTCCCACAGCCACGCCGCAGCGAGCGGCACCACCATGCGGAAGATCCCGGCCCGGAACGAGTCGGCGTCCAGGGTGGACAGCACCGCAGACAGGGCCGTGAAGCCCCACATCGCCGCGCCGTCCACCCCGGCCGAGTGGTCCTCGCTGTCGCGGACCGCGCGACGGGCCCTCAGCGCGGAGGCGATGGTGGCGACCTCGGCGAAGGAGAACAGCAGGACCCGCGCCCACCCAGGCAGGTGCAGGACGTCGCGGAAGAACGCCCACATGCCGGAGGCCGCCAGGCTGGTCGCCAACGTCGCGGCGACCACCGTCAACACGTCCTCGGCCTGATGGCCGGCCAACAGCTTGCGGGCGGTGCGGGCCAGCCGCCACAAGGCGATCCCGCCGATGACGACGGCGGCGACCGCGGCCGGGACGAGCTGGTCAGGGTGGTCGGAGAGGTAGCGAGGAAGGTTCATGGTCGCTTCCTAGGTGGATGGACGGATGTGTCCATGGGGTGCGGAGGCGAGCTCGTTGACACCGACGGCGTCGTCCGGCGGGTCAGGAGGATGTGCGGATCGGCATCAGCAGGTACCGGTGGTCACCGGGTGCGGGTTCGCCTCCGCCGGGCAGATCCTCGGCGTGCGCCTCCGGTGAGGCGGCCAGGATCACCACGGGCTTGTGCGGGCCGGTGGTGCGCAGACACGCCCGGTCGGTGGACAGCGTCGCCAGGGCGTCGAGCAGATAGCCGGGGCTGAGGGCGATGGTGAACGGTTCGGTCCCGGTGACCAGCTCCGCCGGGAGGGTCTCGCGGCCGGTGGCGGTGTCCCCGTCCCATGCCTGCAGCTCGATCTCACCGCCATCCGGTTCGGAGCCAGGGGTGCAGGTGAGTCGGACGGGGGTGAGACGTTCGGCGACCGTGGCGACGCGCCGGACGGCGGCGGCCAGCTCGCCGGCGTCGGCCAGGACGGAGGCGGCGAACTCGGCGGGCAGGACGGCGCGCCACTTGATGAAGCAGTCGTCGAACAGCCGGATGCGCAGCGTCCGTGAACCCGCCGTGATCGACAGATTGGTTGCGACGCTGTCCTCGTCAGTGCCGCTGCGGTTGAGGCCGAGCGTGATGTGCTCGACGTCGCGGCCGATGCTCTTCACCAGGGCCGTCAGGGCCGCCGCAGGCACCACCAGGTCAGCCTTGGTGTCCTCGGACGTCGGCTGCCACTCCCTTGCCGCGGCGGCCAGCCGAAACCGATCGGTCGCGGCGAACGCGATCTGGCTCGGCGTCAGCTCCATGCGCAGGCCGGTCAACATCGGCACCGTGCTGTCATGCCCGGCGGCGACCGCGGTCTGGGTCACGGCCGTGGCGAACGCCTCGGCGGTCATGCTGCCGACCTCGTCCGGCGGATCAGGGAGGTCGGGATAGTCGTCCAGCGGCAGCGTCTGCAGCGTGAAGGTGGAACGAGAGCTGGTCAGAACGCAGGTGGCGTCCTCCAGCACCAGCTGCAGCGGACCGTTGGGCAACCGCCGGGTGATGTCGGCCAGCAGCCGCCCCGGCAACAGCACCGTCCCGTCACCGGCGACGTCCGCGTCCAGAACGGCATGGGAGACGAGCTCGTAGTCGAACCCGACGGCCTCGACCGTGTCACCAGTGGCGGTGAGCTTGATGCCGGCCAGCACCGGCACCGGCGGGTTGGACGGCAGCGACCGGGCGATCCAGTTGACGGTGTCGGCGAACGCCTTGGTGTCGACGGTGAGTCTCATCCGGCCACCTCGTCTCCGCCAGCCAGGTCGGGGTGGATGAAGTCCCACAGGACCTCCTCCAGCCGCTCCCGGTCGTGGTCGAGGTGGACCGGGACGCCGCGCCGCTCCAGCACGTCCCTGACCTCGGCGGCCAACGCCTCGAACTCGCGGGCCGCCATCGGCAGCGCGCGTCGGGGGGTCGTCTTCATGGTGATTCCTGTCTGCAGAGGGACGGCCCGCCTCCTCGACCTGGTGGCGAGGCGGCGGGCCGTCGGACGGGCATGCGGGACGGGTCGGGATCAGCGTCCGGGCGCCGAGAGCGGCTGGATGTGGTGCAGCGGGACGAAGCGGGCGCCCCGTCCGTCCTGCTGGATCAGCACCCACGGCTCGGCGCAGGCCGGGTCGTGCGCCCAGCCCAGGACGGCCACGAACTCGCGCGGCTCATGGCGCAGACGGGCGTAGGAGCCGGGCGCGTACCAACGCCTCTCCACCTGCCACCGCCGGCCGCTCCGGGTGACCTGGTAGAAGGCGGTGAAGCGGCTGGCGAGGTCCCGGAGCAGGCGGGCCAGGCTCGCGACCGCCGCGATCGCGACGAGCGCCGCGGGGACGGCGGGCACGGTCACGCTCGGAAGGTGCAGGGCCGGGTGCGGGGCGACCAGGGCGCTGGCGGTGATCGCCGCGCCGACGGCGAAGAACGCCGCGCCGATGCCCTGGCGGACCCGGCGCCTCCGCAGCTCGTCCGCCTGGAGCTCGGCCACGTCCAGGGCCTCGCTCCAGGTGGCCGTCATCGGCACCAGTTGCCCACCGGCCGTCGGCGACGCCGCGGGGACGCCGCCCGGACCGGAAGCGGCGATGGTCTTGTGCATGGGGTTGGTCATCAGACCTCCAGAAGGTGAGGCGGGGCATCGAAACCGGACCCGGCTGGGCCCGGGCAGGTCACGGCCGTGACCGCGAAGCGCCGTGTCCGGTCGAAGCCGACGGCGCGGGAAGCTCCCGGTTGATCTGGGAGGCGTGGATCTGATGTCCGCAGGTGACGCACCAAAGGACCGTCGGGCCTCCGCTGAGCGGGGCCTGGCAGCAGGACGACATGGGCAGCGGCGGACGGCATGAGATGGACGGGGCCGGGCCGGTCACCACAGCTCCCCATCGTCGAGGTCGTCCAGCAGGAACCGGGTGAAGGCGGCCCCGCCGAACGCCACCAGGACGACGGGCAGAGCGGCCAGGCCGTCGCCGACCAGCGCCGAGACGGCGAGCGTGATCCAGCCGAGCAGGCAGAGACGCATCACCAGGCTCGGCGCCGCGTTCAGCAGCCAGGCCACCAGCCCGGTCAGCACCCCCAGCGGCAGCGTCACGACCTTCTTCATCGCAGCGCCGCCTTCGCCGGTTCGAGGTCACCGGCCGCCTGGCGCAGAACCGACACGACCTGGCCGGCGGTACGGCGCGGGGCGTCGTTCCATTCGGCGATGGTGCCGAGCGTGGTCTCCAGCTCCTCGGCGAGTTCGTGCAGCACCAGGTGCGCGACGAACAGCGCCTCGGTCTGCCTGGACAGCGGGCACGGCAGGTGAGTGACGGAGCCGCTGGCGGTCCGGATCGCCGCCGCGGTGCACAGGGCGCGACCGGTGTCGCCGCCGAACTCGCCCTTGTTCAGGCCGTTCAGCTCGATCAGTTCGGCGGCCCGCCGCAACACCTGCGGCGGACGGAGAGGACGGGTGAGAGTAGGCATCGGATGTCCTTCGGACAAGACGAGAAGGAACAGGGCCGGGCCGGTCCGCCGCGTCCACATGGGCATGCGGCGGCCGACCCGCGGACCAGGAGGAGGTCCGGCTGGCCGCTCAGGCAGCGGCCTGGGCGCGGCCGGGGATGAGGCCGTCGAGGAGCCGGGCGATGCGGCGCCGGGTGCGGGTGAGCAGGCGTCGGCCGAGGTGTGAGGCCCGGACGGGCAGATAACCCAGTTCGTTCAGGACGCCCCGGACGCCGTCCGGACGCAGGGCCTGGTGGATGAGCCGGTCGGATTCGGCGTGCCAGCACGACGGGCACAGGGTGCCGTCGCGGCGTCCGACGAACCACGGGGCGATGCGGGCGACGGTGGTCGACGCCGGGCAGGTATCACAGGTCGCGGGCCACTCCGCGAGCCGGGACAGGTCGGGCAGGCCGTGGGCGTCACGCAGCGGGATGATCACGGCATCCCTCCGTCAACCCAAGGTGGGGGCGCGGCGCCGGGGCGGCACACCGGGCAGGGGATCGCGCCGACCGGCGGATTCCACACCCGGTGCCGGTCCGCGCATGCGGGACAGGACCGCCGGCGGGTGCGCGCACCGCGCAGGCGGGTGAAGATGGACATGTCGGTCCCTCCAGGTTCGGTCTGGAAGAAGATCGGCGGGGCCCGGCCGGTGTAGGCGCACCGGCCGGGCCCACGCAGGTGAAAGTCGCCGCTCACGGCCCTGGAAAGGCCCGCGAGGGCAGCGCTCAACCCGAGAACCAGCACCCAGACGTGCATCACTCGGGCGAGTTACTGAGGTTCACGCCCCTCCGCTGGGCGGGATCTCGACCAGCAGGTAGCGGCGGACACCCGGATCCCGGCGGTTGGGGTAGGCCCCGGACTCCTCGTGCACCGTCACATGCGGGCGGAGCAATTCGATGAGCTGCTGCAGGTCGGCGTCATCGCCGGACAGGCGGACCCGCACCAGCCGGGCCTTCACAGCGCCCGCCCGTACTCAAGCGCGCTCACGATCGGTGCCAGGCGGTGGTTCAGGAGCGCCGCCAGCGTCGCGACCGCGCACTTGGCCTCCTCGGTCGGCAGATCGCTCGCCCGCTCGCTGCGCGGCTCGGCCAGCGCCGGGTCCGGCTTGTGGAGGCGGACGGACGGCAGCGGTATCACCAGGCTCGTGCGGGGCAGCAGGGTCGGCTGCTTGGCCATCTGCTCCTCCGACGGCTCCAAGTAGGTGCCCAGGCTCCGGTTGTGTGCCCAGGTGTTCCACCCGCCGGTGACGGCGGGGATGTCCAGCTGGCGGGGGAGCGCGGTGACCAGCTCCAGATGGGCGAGTGCGCTGCCGTTCTCGGCCCGCAGGATCGTCGCGGACATCAGCCGGTCCCAGCGGCACCGCAGGTAGGGCGGGGCCATGATCGGGCTGGTCGCGACCTGCCACGCGGCGGCGGTGAACCTCGCCGGGTCGGTGTCCAGGCCTTCACCCCAGGGGTTGAACAGGTGGGGATTCTGCCGCAGGTAGGCGCCGTAGCGCGAGACCCGGTCGCTGGCCCGGTCACGGTCGTCGTCCTCGTCCAGCCAGAAGACGCCGGTGCCCTCCGGGGCGAGGCTCTCATTGATGTTGAGGGTGGTCATGTGGTTCCTTTGCTCCCGCCCACCGGCGGGATCGGGCGGTGGCAGGTGGCCGTCGGGGTTGGGGTCGATCGCTGATCCGCAGCACCTCCGACAGAGACCGCCGCCAGGGTCGGTCCGAGCTCCGGCGCATCCAAAACACAGGACCACCAGGCCCGACCCGGCTCCGGCGGCGGAGCCGCGGAGCAGAGTCATCGCGGTTCGGGCGGCGCGTCCGGCAGCACGGCCTGGTCGCTGCCCCGTCCCGGCGCCGTGGGGCGCGGGCCGAGCTGGCGGGCGATGCGGTCCAGCAGCTGCTGCCGACGGCAGTTGCGCTCCACCAGGGTGGAAACAATCCGGTCGTCCATCAGGGAACTCCCATCACGAACAGGGGGAATCGAGCGCAAAAGAGCGAGCGCCTCCGAGCAGCCGTTGAGAACGGCCTGCTGGAGGCGCCCGCCGAGCAGGAGTGAAGAGCTCAGGCAGCGGGGACGGTCCGCTTGGCGGAGGGCAGCGCGATGGCGTTGTGCGCCTCGCCGGTGGTGTCGTTGACCAGGCGCTCGTCCTGGCGGATGACGGTCTCCCAGCACTGGCCGCACGCCGTCTTGCCGATCCGCCGGCGGGTCGTGTGCGCGCGGGCGTCGCACAGCTTGCGGGCCGCCCTGGCCAGCGGATGGCCGCCGGCCAGATAGTCCGGCTCCCACTCCCACGACGCCGTCGACCCGGACCGGCTGCGCTGCTTGGCACGCGCCCTGCGCACCGCGGCCACCGCGTCGGTCGCCGTGAGCTGCCCGGACCGGACCTGGTCGCGGGACCGCTCGTCCAGGGCCAGCAGAGCCACCAGGCCGGAGACGGTCCCGGAGGCGAACCCGGTCGCCCGGCAGATGTCCGCCTGGGAATAACCGCGGTGCATGAGGGACTCCAGCGCCTCGGCCTTCTCCATCGGGTTGAGCTCGACCCGCTGGCAGTTCTCCACCAGCATCAGCTCGATCGCCTGGGCGTCCGACACGCCATGCCGCACGACGACCGGCACACGCTCACCGTGCTTGCCCGCCCGGCGGGCCGCGGCGTACCGGCGGTGCCCTGCCAGCAGCTCGAAGTGGCCGCGCCGCTTCGGGTGCGGACGCACCACCAGCGGCTGCAGCAGCCCTTGCGCGCGGATCGACGCGACCAGCTCGGTCAGGTCGCCGAGCGACTCGCGGACGTTGGCCGGGTGCGGATGGATCAGCTCGATGTCGAGGTACGCGTTGCTGCTCATGAGCACTCCACAGAGGGGCGGGAACGACAAAGTCCCGGCCAGCCCCATCGGGGCAGATGACCGGGACTCAGAGGTCAGTACGATGCGCCTGGCCAGGCGGCCTAGACGGTCTGGGGCTCTCCTCGCCGGGAGGAGCCGGAGGGGTTGGCCGCCATCAGGGCGCGGGCGCGGTTCGAACGAGCGACGATCTCCCGCTCTCGCCGGGCGGCCGCAATCTGAGCCAGCGACGGGGGCAGCGCCGGCGTGGGCTTGACGACGGTCCGGCTGCCGCGCCGGGTGGCGGCATCGCGGCTGGCCTCCGCCAACCGCGCGTGCCATGCCTCGTAGGCCAGGTTGACGATGACCCGCTGCCCGCTGCCCGCGCACCGCTCCTGCTGCCGGTGCCACCGCGCCGCCGGGACCGGACGACGCCCGTAGGCGAAGTCGCGGATCTCCTTGTCGGTGTAGCGACTGCTGAGTCGGTGCGGCAGCACCATGTGCCGCTTGAGGGAGACCCACGCCCCACAGTCGGCGCACATGATCTCGGTGCGCTCACCGTCGGGGCGTTCGCCGTCGGGACGGCGCAGTCTGACGTGGTTGAGGGGGAGGTCGCTGACAGAGATCGGGGGACGGCCGTTGTGCCTCACGAGCACCTCCGAGATCAAGCCGAGCGGTCGAGCGGTCTCGTGTCCACCGCTCCGTATCCGGCAGCGGCCGGATACGGACCAGACGACGCAAGCGCCGCACTCTCAGACGATCTATCGCGGTGACCACGGGCGGGGACCTCGTGATTCGTCATCCCACCGGGGCCGCGTCTTCAGTTGTCGTCCCTGATCATTCAGGGACGTTTCCCCTCATCCCTTGGTGTTAAGGGGGGGTTATCAAGACAGTGACACCGTGCCCCTCGGACTGTCAAGCCCCCCTTATCACTACCCTGTGAGGAGATCCGCGGTGAGCGGCTGAGAGTGGCAGGGAAGGAGATGTGTGATCGAGGAGGTTCGGCGCCTGGCACGGATCGAAGACCACGAGGTCAGGGCGCGTGAGGCGGCGAAGTTGATGACGGAGCTGCAGGACGCCGTGAAGGAGACGGCTCGCGTGCGGCGCGAGAGCATCCAGTGGCTTCGCGACCATGGCCGCTCGATGGCTGATGTCGCGAAGCTGATGGGAGTCAGCCGCGCCCGTGTCGCACAACTCAAGGACGCTGGCCCTGCCCCAGAACGAGCCTTCCTCGGAATCGGACGCCTCAGCGTGGCGGTACCGGAGCGGCCGGGAGGGCGCCGCCTCGTTGCCCGTGCCGACGCCGCAACCGGCCAGACCGTTCTGAGCTTGGCGACGTCACTCGGACTGGCCGGCGACCTGGAGTACATCCCTCTGTCCGGCGAGATCGACCTCAATCGCGAAGACCTCGTAGTGATCTGCGGCCCAAAGACATCCCCCGTCACTGCTGCCGCGCTTCAGGAAGATCCGCGGCTCGACTTCCATCAACTCCGAGACGGCCGATGGGCGATCACTGAGCGAGAGACCAACGAGACATACGTCTCGCCCTCGGACGATCCCGACGACCCGAGACCCGAGGACATCGCGTACCTAGGGCGGCTCCCCCGTCCGGACGGGCAGGGGACGTTCCTCTACATCGCTGGCGTCCACGCGATCGGATCCCTTGGTGCGTCTCACTACTTGAAGGAGCATCTGGCCGAGCTCTATGACGAGGTCGGAACGGAGCCCTTCTCCATGGCGGTCTCCTCCGAGTACGACCCCGATGCCGAGGAGATCCTTTCCACCCGTGCGCTCACCCGCCCCCTTCGTCGCTCAGGAGGTGCGTGAAGAGGTGGAGATCTCGTTCGCCAGCCGAGCCAAGCAGCCTGGCCGGCCCAACGAGGACTACGTCCTCGCGACCTCAGACCTGGTCGTTCTGTTTGACGGATCGGGCGTGCCACCGGGCACCGAGACCGGCTGCCGACACGGGGTGTCCTGGTTCGTGCGCACGCTGGGAAGCCGCATGGTTGCCGCCGCGGGTGAGCCAGGCAGCTCGTTGGCAGGGGCGTTGAAGCAGGCGATCGGAGAGACGGCCATGGCACATGCGGACACCTGCGATCCGAGCCACCTGGTATCACCGTCCTCCACGGTGCTGGCGGTTCGCCGAAACGGTGAGGACCTGGACTGGCTGGTGCTGGGGGACTCTTTCCTCGTACTTCGGGGGAGCGCCCAGAACGATGTCATCACTGATCAGCGCCTCAAACAGAGGGCTGTGAAGCAACGAACCGCGCTCCGGCGAGCTGACGGCCAGGACCCGAAGTTGTGGAACGCCCTGGTGACGGAGGAGCGGAGACTCCGCAACCATCCCGATGGTTACTGGATCGCCGCCGGCGAACCGGAGGCCGCAGACCACGCGCTGACAGGCCGCGTCCCACTGGCAGACCTGACTCACGCTCTCCTGTTCTCCGACGGCGGAGCCCGTCCGGTGGAGCCCTTCGGGGCGGCGAGTTGGGACGAGTGCTTCCACGAGCTGGCCCAGAGCGGCCCTGCGGCATGGCTCCAGCGCGTCCGCGAAATCGAGAACGTCGACCCAGATCGCAGCCGCTGGCCACGTTCCAAGCGCCACGACGACGCCACTGCAGTCCTGATCAGCTTGGAAGACGTCGAATGACGACGATCGGCGTCAGCCCCTCCGACCCGTGTAGGTGATCGGGACTCGGGCCTTGCCGCGAATCCGGATCCGTATCTCGTAGTCCTCCTGATCACGCCCGTGCCTCAACGGGTCGCGACCGATCGCATCAACGAACAGCTCGTACAGATCGCCCCGGTTGTCAGGGGCGACTTCACTGCTGAACCGACGAATCCGGTTGCCCTTCCAAAGCAGCTCAACGTCCACGAGTTCCCTCTTCACGCTTCGGGTTTCCCCAGGCGCGGGCCTCGGCACGCTTGATCAACCGGAAGTGGCCAGGGGCAGGCATCCCGACACGCCCCTCTCCGCCTGCGCGGAGAGAACGGGGTGGACCCATACGTGTGGGTCACCGCGAGCGGACCACCTCCGCCTGCGCGGAGAGAACCTGCCCGGCCGCAAGATCGGACGCGAATGGCGCGGACCACCTCCGCCTGCGCGGAGAGAACTACGAGGACTGCCAGCAGGCCATCGGCATCCACGGACCACCTCCGCCTGCGCGGAGAGAACCCGGCGGGGAACCCGGCCGCGGCCTCGATGTACGGACCACCTCCGCCTGCGCGGAGAGAACGGGACCAGCGAAATGGGTGCGTTGTCCTTCGGCGGACCACCTCCGCCTGCGCGGAGAGAACGGGGAAGTAGACCGCTCTGACGGCTGCCAACGCGGACCACCTCCGCCTGCGCGGAGAGAACCTCAGCCTGGTTCAGCAAGTGCGCAGGTGAGTTGGACCACCTCCGCCTGCGCGGAGAGAACAATGGTCTCGGCTATCACTGCCACGGATGCGGCGGACCACCTCCGCCTGCGCGGAGAGAACGGCGTCGAGCGGGTGCCAGCCCTCGGCCAGCTCGGACCACCTCCGCCTGCGCGGAGAGAACGAATGGCTATCGGCCATTCTTTGCCATTCTCCCGGACCACCTCCGCCTGCGCGGAGAGAACCGGATGGGCGACCGCTGCATTCAGGTTGAGGTCGGACCACCTCCGCCTGCGCGGAGAGAACCACGGCAGCGCGGCGAGTGGTTCCCCGAAGGAAGGACCACCTCCGCCTGCGCGGAGAGAACGGTAACAGCGGAAACGGCGGCGGACGGCGTGGCTCCGGGGACCACCTCCGCCTGCGCGGAGAGAACTATGCCCCCAGATAGCCGTGCGCTGTTACGCACGGACCACCTCCGCCTGCGCGGAGAGAACAGCCCCACCACCGCGTGCCCGCACGCGTTCCCCGGACCACCTCCGCCTGCGCGGAGAGAACACTTCGCGACCTGCGGCGATGTCAGGGGTTTGCCGTTTCGTTATCTGGCTCCATGGGGTTGAGGGCGATGAGCGTGAGGCCGTCCAGGTCGACTGGGACTCGGCGGCGTTCGCCTGCGGTGTGCAGGGAGAAGCCCTGCTCGTTGTCGTCGGGATGGAGGAGGACAGCCGCGCCGTCGCCGATCGTGGCGGCGACTGCCGACCACAGCTCCTCGCGCACGCGGGCGGACAGAGTGCCTGCGTAGAGGCCCGGCATCGGTTCGATCATCCATCGGGTCAGCGCCCCTCGTAGGTGGTCGGGGACGGCGGTGGTGGCGATGATCGTCATGGAGGCCATGTCAGTCTTGCCCGTAGTTGGTGCCGCCGGCGAGGCGTCCCAGGTCGGGGTCCCAGAGATCGACCAGTTCCTCGGCGGCCTCCTCGGCATCCTCTCTGCGACTGCCGTCGTCCGGGACGAGCAGGGACTGGATGTCCGCGACGAGCCGGGGCAGGAGCCGAAACAGCCGGAGGCCGTCGCGGAAGGAACGACGGGCCTCGCCTTCAGGATCTGGGACGTCGTGGAGCGCGAAGGCGAGGGGCAGGGTGAGTTCGGCTTTGTAGAGGTCGGCGATGTCGTACACGAAGGAGTGCGAGGTGCCGGTGTGGACGAAGCCGAGGCCCGGGCTGCAGCCGATGGCGTTGATGGCTGCGTGGGTGATGCCGTACAGGCAGGTGTTGGCCGCGGACAGCGCACGATTGATTGGATCTTGCGAGTCCCAGTCGTCGGGGCTGTAGGAGCGCTTGAACGGCGGGATGCCGTTCTGTTCGGCGAGAGCCCGGTAGTACGCCTTCATGCGTTGGCCCTCGTGGCCGCGCAGTTGGCTGATGGTGGCGTCTTTGGGGGCCGTGCCCCCGAACCGGTGGTTGTACATGCGGCGGGCGACGGCGGTGCGTTCGGATTCGTCGGCCCAGGCGCGGACTTGGGCCTCCAGCCAGCGGGTGGGCAGGGAGTCGGCGACGTTGGCGGCGTAGCAGCGGACGCCGGCCGCGCCGGTGCAGATCACGGTGGTGCCGTGGCGGGCGAAGGTGGCCAGGGCCCGGCTCGTGATGGACACGCCGGGCCCCAGAAGCAGGCAGCCGAGGGCGGCGGTGGGAAGCGCGATCCTGCGCTGCTCGTCGCCGACCTCGATCAGCGCTTTGACCCCTGTGTCGTCCTGGACGATGCGCGCGACGTCGATGTACAGGAACGACAACGAGTCACCGATACGGGGAAGCATCGCCGCAGTGGGTGCGGCCAGCCGCTGCCGGGCGTTGCGAGGGGGACGGCTCACCGGCGGACGGGAGCGATGGTGAGCAGCCCGCAGCCGAAGGCTTTGGCGCGGCCGATCCCAATCTGGATGTGATGGGTCAGGGCGGCCGGGTCGGTGACGGTGGCGGTGCCGTCGAAACGGGTCCGGGCATGGGTGAGCCGGCCGTGGCGGTGGCGTCCGGTGGCGTTGCTGAGTTGGCTGCTGTGGACGGTGTGCAGCGCCAGGCCGATGTTCTCGGCTTGGCGCGCCCACCACTGATCGGCCTCGGCACCGTAGAGCGGGACGACCTCCTTGGGCCGTCCGGCGGTCGTGTTCTTCCCGAGCTTGCGGGTGGCGTTGGCGATGATCCGGTAGTGGACGTTGACTCCGCTGCTGAGGCGGTTGAGCAGCGGGGTGAGGGGCTTGGCGAGTGCGGTTCCGTAGTCCGCCGGGAGCTGGGTGATGTCCGGCTTGAGGGCGCTCTGGGCCAGGACGACGGAGCCCTCAGGTGTTTCCTCAAGCCGGAAGAGCACGGCTGCCCGCTGGCGGGGGGCCGGGCCCAGTTCCTCAGGGAACAGGGCCATGACGCGCCGGTGCAGCTTGACCGCGTCGTTGAGTTCACTGAGGACGACGCGTTCGCGGAGGTTCGGGACGATCTGGGTGATCCACAGCTCTGATGTCATGGCGATGCCGGTGAGCCTTCGGTGCGGAGGTCGGTCAGGTACTCGCTCAGGCGGGTGAGGTAGTGGACGCCGAGCCCGCCACACTGGGAGGTGGGCAGGTCCAGGTGGCGTCGGTAGACAGGGCGACTGCGGTACTCGCTGCGGTTGGAGGCGAACGAGACCGGGTCGTCCTGGGCTTCGGTTGAGGTCCCCTGCTCGTCGTCCGGTGCGGCGGCCCAGACGGGCCCGGTGAGCGGGGCGTCGCTCTGAAACTCCACGCGGACGGTCGGGGTGCTGGGGCCGGTGCGCGCCAGCGGCAGGTCGATCAGCGCTGCGGTGGGGTCGCTGTCAGGGATGGCAACGAGCAGGGGCGCGTTGGGAGGGCAGGCGCGCCGTCCCAGGTAGGGCGGCCAGTGAGGCCTGACCAGCGCTTCGCCGCAGGCGTGCAGGAGTTCCGGCTCGGGAGCGGTGACCAGGACCGTGAACGCCGCGTCCTGGAGGTAGTAGCGCTCGGAGATGACGGTCCGCTTTCCGGCGCCGCGCCGCGCCCCTTCGGCCGTGATCACCGTGAGGTCGCGCGGCATGCCGCCGCCGACCGTGTGGAAGTCGCGGAGCAGGGTGCCCGGCCGGTCGATGCGGGTGGTGAAGCGCAGGGCGGCCAGTTCTCCGATCGGGGTGTCGCGGTCGCGGCCGAGAGCGGAGGCGATCAGCCCGATGAGTCCGGACCTGGTCGGGGCGCGGGAGGTGTCGCGTTGGTTGAACCGCGAGCGTTCACCCCAGGACTGCAGCGGGCCGCTGAGGTGGAGCAGCAGTCCCGTCGGGGGTCGGGTCATGCCGGCTCCTTGACGGCGCTGGGCAGGGCCGCGGCCAAGGCGCTCTCGATGAGGGCGTCGAAGGATTCGGCGCGGTTGCCGAGGCCCTGGGGGGCGAGGTCGGAGAGGGTGGCGTGGCCGCCGTAGGTCAGTCCGTTGGTTCCGAGGAGGCGCTGGACGGCGGCGGCGTAGGAGTCGAGGGCGGCGACGGAGGGCTCGCTGTGGCCGCCGAACTGGTCGGCGCGGACCGGCTTCTCGAAGGCTCCGGCGTAGGAGACGGGCCGGTCGTTGCGGACGGTCACGTGGGCCAGGTGCGGGATGGTGTGGGGGGCGGTGGAGTTCTTCTTGGCGTGCGGCAGCGACAGCAGCGCGGCCCGGAGAAGCGCGTCCGCCAGCTCGTGGGTCTCGGTCAGGGCGCCGCCGAGGTTGCGGTGCAGGTCGTGCAGGTCCAGGACGACGTAGCGGTACAGGACGCCGGCGCTGTGCTCGGCCTGCCCCATGTGGGCGCTGCCCGTGGTGTCCTGCCAGGCGGCGGTGACGTCGTCGACAGCGGAGAAGTAGTCAATCTCCACGTCGGTGCGGTGCGTGGTGAAGGAGTGCGCGACCTGGACGGCCCCGTCGACGTGCGCGCCGTCGACCTGGGCGAGCATGCGGCCGAACAGGTTGATGACGCCGTTGCGGCTGCGCAGGACAGCGTCGACGTCCGTGCCGGGGATGACGGAGTGCTTGCGGTCGAACTTGGCGGGGTCCTTGGCGTTCTCCAGGGCCTCGCGGTGCAGTTCGGCAAGGTCGGCGAGCTCGGCGATCGCCGTGTCGGGGATGTAGACCATCGCGGCGTTGAGCCAGGCGTCGGCCGGTCCGTCGTCGTCGGCGTCCTTCTTCTTCTTGGGGGCCTCGGCGCCGACGCTGCTGGCGACGGCGACGTGGCGGCCGGCCCGCTCGGCCAGGTCGTCCGGCCAGCCGTGCTGGTCGCGCAGGTGGTGGGTGAGGCGCTCGGCCAGGCGGCGGGTTCTCAGGGCGTCCTGGCCGATGCTCTGCTGGAGGTGCAGGCGCATGGCGCGTTTCCAGCACTGGCTGCTGACCCGGGTCCTCTCGGCGCCTCCCCAGGTGACGGTTTTGATCGAGTTGGTGTCGTCGCGGTTGAGGTTGGCGAAGGGGATCGCCTGGACGACGTGGAGTTCGACGAAACGGCCGTTGATGTCGGGCATCAGGACTCCTCAGAGGGGGACTGTTCGGTCGGAGAGGCGGTTCGGGCGGCGAGTTCTTCGGCCTGGAACCGGGTGCGGTAGAAGGACTGCAGCCAGTTGCGGGTGATGCGGTCGCGGTGGTCGGTCCACGACCGCAGATCGAGCAGGAGCTGGGCCCAGTCGACGGCCGTTGGGGAATCGGCCAGGACGCGTGCGGTGGAGGGCAGGTGGCGGTGAATGCCGTCGATGCTCTGCCGGGTGAGGAGGCTGAGACGCGCCTCTGCGGAGGTCTCGCGCAGGGCGCCGCGCCCGACGCCCTCGGCCAGGCAGACCCCCAGGTTGCGGGCCCGAGTCCCAGGCCGGGCGACGGAACCGCGAGCGTGGGGCGGGAGCGCGGCGATCATGGCCGCGATCGCGTAGTAGGCGCGTTCCTGATCGTCGGTGCCGCGTGGGACTCGGGCCGCGATGACCTGATGCATCCGTTTGCATTTGTCGAGCGGACGGCCCAGACCGGTGCGGAGGGCGGCTCGGTTGCCGGGCTGACTGCACAGCTGGTGGACCGTGTCCACGAACGCGCCGGCTTTCAGGTAGCGGGCTTGGTAGGGAGTCGGCGCGAGGGCCTCGGCCGAGGGCGTTTCATCAGTCATGACGTCCTGCCAAGAGGGGGAGGAGGGACGATCAGGCGGTGCGCTTGGTCTTGCGGTCTCCGCCGTAGAGCTCCAGCCGGGCACGTTCGATGGCGCGAGCGGTGCGGGTGTTGCGTGCGTAGTCCTGAGTGACTTGGTCGTAGGCCGCGGTCGCGGCGCGCAGGAAGTCGCGCCAGGCATCCTCGGCGAAGTCCTGGCGCTGCAGGCGGCTCCAGAACAGCTCTTCGGCAGCCGGCCAGTACGCGGCGGCCGCGTGCTCGGCCCAGGCGCAGGGACCGAGTTTGCCGTCGGTCACCGACGCCCACGCGCGTTTGGCGGCGTACTCCAGCCGCTGCCCGTAGATCTCCCCGGATGTGCGCAGGTCACCGATGCGCCGCGCGATGCGGGGCGCGTACTCGCTGACGCGGAACAGCAGCGGAGGAGTGACGGCCGAGACGAACTGGATGTCCTTGGTCTTGCCGTCCTGCTCGAACCCCAACGCCCGGACGGCGAACGCGCCGAGGTCGTCCAGGTCGTTGAACACCTCGGGACGGCGGGGCTGCGAGCTCGCAGTGTTGTCGAGTTGGAGGAGACCGTCCAGGTCACGCCACAGGGCACGGCCGGAGGACGCTGGCCGGGCGTACAGGTTCCCCTGTTGGCTCAGCTGGTGAATGACGTATGCGTCGCCGGTGCCGGGCTGCTTGGCGCGCTTGCCCCAGGTGATGTACGCGTCGACCACATGGTCGCCGGTGTCATCAGGAACGAGGAGGAGAGCGTGCTGCCAGCCGCCTGTCAGGCGGGAGCAGGGACCGGGATAGGGGAGAGGCTGCCTCGGCGGGGCCAACGGGTCGGTTAGATCCGACACCTCCCACGGGCACGGATCGTCCTCTCGGCGGAGACCTCGCGGGGGCGGCGTCAGCCCCGCCAGCAAGGTCTCCAGGAGGGCGGATCCCTCGGGGTGGTAGGAGAGGCTGCCGCGCAAGGGGCCAGCGGAAACGTCGGCCGCCTTGGTGTCCAGGTGGGTGCGGGACGCGCATCGTCCGGACGGCCCGTAGTAGAGCCAGATCAGCATGGCGGCCGCGGCTTCGGCGCTCGGTAGCGGCTCAGGGGTCGCGTCCCAATGATGGGTGAACCAGACGCTGTTGTTGCCGGCGGGACGGCCGATCGCGAGCTTGTTGACGCCTGCGCTCTTCGGGGAGACGGCAGGGTCGGCCAAACGGGGATCCTGCAGGAACGGCCGCTCCGCATCGAAGAGGTCGAAGCGGCCGGGCAGCGAGTCGAAGTAGCGATCTACCGCGTCGGAGTCCAGGGGCTCGCCGAAGAGGTCCTCGCGGCGTTCGTCCCAATCGGTTCCGTCGAGGTCCTCGTCCAGGCCGGTAATGCGAGCGGTCAGCGCGTACAGCAGCCGGTACAGCGCCGACAACGCCGCCGGCGGGGTCACGGTGAGCGCTTCGATCTCGTGCGCGTGGATCAGTAGATCCCTGAGGCCCACCTGGGTTGGTCGGTCGGCGCCGGGAGTCTTCCAACGCACAGGCGCCCAGGGACGGAGAGCCAGGTCGAAACTGGCTGGACGGTGCATGACAGAGCGCCCTTCATCAAGGTGAAAACGCGGTTCTGTAGGCTCTTCGTGTTCCTCGCCTCAGCGAGGGTGTGCCGTGGTGCTAGGTCAGAGAACAACGGCCGTTGCTGTTATCCCTGCGAAGGCGGGGGAGGGAACTCAGCGTGAGTTCCTCGATGCCGAATGTATGCAACTGGTGTTAGGTAAGGCCGAAGCTTTCTGAGTATTGAGCGGTCTCTGTCCGTATGCGGCCACACCACTGTCCGTCAGCGGAACGGCGCATCGGCAGCAACGCCCAGTCCCGCAGCACGGGGTTATCGACCCACGCAGGCGGTGATTCCAGCAGGTCAGTGCCCTCGCCAAGCCAGCTGTCGCGGACGGGGATCATGTGTTCGGCTATCAACTGCGCCTGAGTTCTCGTCACCTTGGCTTCCCCACCCCACCCAGGCACTGGGACGCATCCCTGCTCATCGAGCGTCCAGTGCCCGCCGCCCTGGTCGTAGACGCACACCAGGCGAGCGGAATTCGCACCAAGCCGCGTCGCGACCAGCGCTTCGTCCACTGGGACCTTGGTCTCGCTGAGCCGCCGCAAGTCATGAAGGCCCCGCTCGAACGGCGGGATGATGCCTACCAGGTCAACCATCTGTTGATGGGCTGCCTGCTCGGCAAGCCGTTCAGAGTCCGCGCGACTGACGGCGGACGTGGACGCCGCACTCATCGCGACAGCCTGGGCGAAGTCCTCGGCATAGACGGCGTCCACGAGCCGCTGCACGTCACCGGGGACATCGACCGGATCCGTGCCGAGTTCCCGAAGTAGCAGATGCGTGCGGCGCAACAGGGACTCGCTGTACACCGTCCCCCACTCGGCCGGAACCGAGAAGCTTCCGTCAGCTTTCACCGGATCCAGCACCACGACACGCGGCTCAACTCCTGCCCAGGCCGGCCGCCGGTCACGATGGAGATCATGGTCGCGATCACGATGTCGCTGACACCGGCCGGCGCGTTGCAGCAGCAGCGCCATCGGAGCGAGGTCGGTGATCAGAAGGTCGAAGTCGAGATCGAGGGACTGCTCGACGATCTGCGTGGACACCAGGACGGTCCTCGGGCGTGGGCCGTCCTTCCCGAAATCCGCCTCACAGCCGCTGATGACAGCAGCACGGTCGGCCGTTCGGAAACGAGAATGCAGCAGCTTCAGCTCCGGCGGCTCACGGCCCTCGCGCCGCAACGTGCTGAACCACTCGGCCAAGGCCAGATAAGTGTCCTGCGCCTCGGCGACCGTGGTGCAGCACACCAGCACGCATCCGCGGTCGTCGGCCACCAAAGGGCCAAGTAGCTCCTTGACGACGCTGATCCGGTGGCCAGCCCGGTTGGAATCGGGTCCCCGGAGCACCGGACGGACATCGAACCGCAGCTTTCGCTCGCGCTCACTGCGCACCGAGCGCGGTTCATGCACAATCCCCGTTGTCGCGTCCGCGAAGACCCACCCGGGGTAGCAGGGCTGAAGAGCGTCCGCCGGTGCGGGATGCCCCGCTCCCCTCATGTAGGCGTCGACCAACGAGCGCGCAGATTCTCCCGTGAGCGTGGCCGACAGCAGAACAACCGGTGCCTGCAGTGCCCCGAGCCACTCCAACAGGCGAACCAGCAACGCGTGCATCCACGCGTCATAGGAATGCGCCTCGTCGACGACGATGACCTTGCTCGCCAGCGCCAGCAGGCGGAGGACGCCGTACCTCACCGGAAGTACGCCCGTGAGGCTCTGATCGATGGTGAACGTACTGAGCGGCGCGAGCAGCCCACGCCGGTTGCCGCGCAACCACTGGGCTGCCTCAACCAAAGTGGTGGGCTCGGTGACGACGTCGTCTCCGCCGGCCGCTGAAGCGGCGGCATCCTTGGCAGTCTCCGAGGTCAACCACGCCATGCTATGGACGCGGGTCAGCGCCGCGTCCTGCTCCAGAGCACGCTTGCCGAACTGCTCCACCCGGCGATGAATCGCATCGGTGGTCGCCATCGTCGGCAAGGAGAACCCCATCCCGCCAACCCCCCACGCGCGAGCCAACACGCCCGCTGCGTACAGCGCCACCTCGGTCTTCCCATCCCCGGGGGGAGCCGTCACCAGCAGCAGCCCAGGCCCGCGGACGAGCTGGGGCAGCTCACGCACGATTGAGTCCTGAAGGGTGTTCGGCGCGAACCCGAAGAGCTCGGCGAACGGCAGGTCCCGGAAAACAGCCTGTCCGAGGCCAGCCTCACGCACGACCCGAGGGGCGTCCGCCACGGCCCGCGCCCAGTGCGCGTCCAGCTCCGCATCTGAAGCCGCCCACCCCGGACCCGGCATCCGCGCCCGGATGAACGACTCCTGGCTGGCCAACCAGTCGGCAACGATCACCAGTCCAGTGACCAAGACAGCGACCGGCGGTGAAAGGCGCGTGGCCAAGGGGTCCGTAGCTCCGGTCAGGCGCTGCAGAGCGGCCACGTGGGCCCGACACTGCTCCTCCCAAGTGCCCGCACCGATGCCTTCACGTGCCCCACGCGGATCACGCAGCTCCTGACGCTTCAAGGCCGGGCAGTACCGGCCATGGTGTCCACCGAGCATCTGAGCGATCTGATGAGCAACATCCCGCCGAGCAGACTCAGCCGCTGGATAGCCCAGCTCACGAAGTGCCGTCACCAGGACCCAGTGGCTGATCTCGTTGTGTGCCAGCCCCTTCGCGGGCGCATCACGCCCAAACTCCGGAGACTCACTGACCAGGTCCTTGTAGAGGTCGTCCACGAGAACCTGGAAGGAAGGAGAGATCTTCCCGATGTCGTGCAGGCCAGCCCAGAAGCCGACAAGCCTCCTCGCGTCCTTGTGGGAGCCGCTGCCGAAGTCTGCAGTTTTCAGCGCAGGCGTTCCAGGCAGCCAGGCGTCCCATAACGCCCCAGCGATCGCCGCCGTGTCGATGAGATGACAAACGACCGGATACGGCCCTGGAAGCCCCGCCCGCTTGCCCCATAGGCGACCGTCAACCCCCGCTGTCCACGCGGGATCTTGCTCAGGCATGAGCTCCTCCGAGCCTCACACGACTGGGAGCGACCACCACATCACGCACCACCGACAATTCCGCTGCGGCGACCCGTAGGCTGCCTGGGTGACCGATCACGGCAAGCCGAGGAAGAGTATGTTGCAGAACGGTAACGAGCCCTAATCGCCGCAGGTCGCGAAGTGTTCTCTCCGCGCGAGCGGAGGTGGTCCGACGGAATTGAACCCGCTCCTCTTTCTGGTCTTGTTCTCTCCGCGCGAGCGGAGGTGGTCCGCACCAGGCGATGAAGAGGGCGCACCAGGGCGCGTTCTCTCCGCGCGAGCGGAGGTGGTCCGGATCGCCATCAGGTCACCTCGGTCTGGACGGCGTTCTCTCCGCGCGAGCGGAGGTGGTCCGTCTCCGACCCTTCCCGAGAATGTCACTCGGCTGTTCTCTCCGCGCGAGCGGAGGTGGTCCGCGCACGGACGGTAAACAGCCCGCCATGCGTCTGTTCTCTCCGCGCGAGCGGAGGTGGTCCGTGCTCCGAGGCGAGCTTGGACCGGGCGCCGCCGTTCTCTCCGCGCGAGCGGAGGTGGTCCGTGAGGATCAGACGCATGCATCCCGAACCCGGTGTTCTCTCCGCGCGAGCGGAGGTGGTCCGACCATCGCCCTGTGCCTGCGCGGCGACCTTCAGTTTTCTCCGCGCGAGCGGAGGTGGTCCGCGGGCGATCGAGTCCCTCATCAAGGGCGGCGCGTTCTCTCCGCGCGAGCGGAGGTGGTCCGCCCAGGGGCGGCCCGCCCGTGAGGACCTGGTGGTTCTCTCCGCGCGAGCGGAGGCAGGGCGGGGCTTTGGGCCTGAAACGCGACAAGGCCGGTCCCCCGACGAGCGGGTGACCGGCCTTGGTTTGTGCGTATGGTGTGCCGATCGTGGCACGTTGCAGGCAGAGCGGCACATATGTGCAGGTCATCGTGGATATTGGTGATCAAGTAGGTGATCACGCCATGTGGTTCCACAAGCCCTTCAGAACCGACGACTGGCTCCTCTACTACCAGGAGACCCCCTTCGCCGGCGGCGCCAGAGGCCTGGCCCGAGGCCAGATCTTCACCCGAGACGGCGACCTCGTAGCCTCCGTCATGCAAGAGGGCCTCGTCCGCGTAACCGACTCCTGACCCGCAACAACTCGTTCCGAGGGCTGAGTTCGGCGCGTCGGCCGAAGCCGCCATCCGATGGCCGGCCGCCGGACTCAGCGCGTGCGCATCCGCAGTCGTCCGACGGCAGCCGTCATCGCGCAATACCGTGCTTCATCCGCGACTTCGACCCCGGCCCGGAGTTACCGCTGCTCTCGTTTCTTGGAGCTTGCGCCTTCCACACCTGGTCGTATCGGTGCCCCACTCGCTCCACCGGCACGTTGCGTGCTCTTTCGGGCAGCGGGGTGCTGAGTCCGGCCGATGCCCTTCCGGGTCTCCTACCTGATCTTCCGTGTGTAGACGACGCGGTCGGCGAGCCGTTCCTTTTGCCCGGGCGGGGTGAAGTAGAGGTCGAAGGTGGGATGGCCGTTCCGCGCGAGGGTGATGACGGTGCGCATGGGGATCGTCTTGCCGAAGTAGCGGGGGCCGAGCAGGCCGGGATCGGTGAACTCGCCGGGAATGGAGAGCACGGACGGCTTTCCGGCGACCGGGGCGCCTCTGTAGGTCATCGCGACAGGGGTGACGCTGTCGAACGTCGTCCATTCGTAGCGGCGGTCGATGTTGGAGAAGCCGAGGACGCCGAGCCGGTAGTAGTGGTTTCCGGCGAGTGTCCCTTCGGTCCTCTCCTCCAGGAAGCGTCCGCCGGTCTTCTCGATCCAGCGCACCTTGACGGTGATGTCGCGGGAGACGACCGGCTTCCCGCCGCCCAGGAGGTAGTTGGTCTTGACCGCCTTCCAGGTCCCGACCAGCGGATCGAGGCGACGGTGGTGGGGGCCGGGGTCGAGGATGCCGGTCGGGGCCGCGGCGGCGTCCGGCCGGGGCGAGGTGGGCGATGCCTGGACGGACGCGCCCGCCGCACCGGCCAGCGCGGCGACGAGGACGGTCGCGGCGACCGGAACGGACAGTTTCTTGATCATTATCTGTACTCCATAACGGGTTGTTCGAAGGACGACCACGGGGAACGGCACGTCCCCGGGATCACGGTCGAGGGGCGGGTCAGCGGAACGACTCCGCGAGGGCGGCGCGCCACATCGGGGAACGGCCCCTAGAGTTCTGCGGCGAGGCCGGCCGCCAGTGCGACGAGGGCGGCAGCGATCGCGAGCGCGCCGGTGCGGGTCAGCGCCGTCCCGGCGGAGCGCTCGCCCGCCCGGCCGATCCCGAGGTGCAGGAAGAACCCGCCGGACTGGGCCACCACGCCGCCGAGCAGAACCGTGCCGAACGTCCATTCCAGGCCGTCGGAGTACCGGGCGCGCGGCAGGTAGAGGAAGTAGGCCAGCGTCAGCACCAGCAGGACGCCGGCGTGCGCGTGCCCGGCGCGGAAGAAGCGTTCGCGCAGCTCACCCAGCCTGTCGCGGTCCGTGGTGACGAACTTCAGCAGCGCGTGGCCACCGAACTCCACCGTGACGACGGCCAGGAGCGACACGACCGGCAGTACCTCGACGGGCTCCATCAGGCGCCGCCCGCCACGGGTGGTGTGTCCGTTCCCATTTGCGCATCCCTTCAGCGAGTGTCCGGTCGCGGCGGCGACCGCGAGAAGGGATGCTCGCAGCGGGCCCGATGGACCCGATAGTGTCCGCTGTCACCGGCTGGATATGCATTTGTCACGGTCTCGGGGGACGCTCGTGGAACGGTCTTCCGACGCCCCGTCGCCGTGGCCGGTCTGCGGAATGCTGTGGGCGTCCCTCGGCATCCTGTTCGCCACGCGCGCCGCGGCAGGGTTCGACAACGGCTGGGGACCGCCCGGCGTGCTTCTCGCCACCACCTCGTATCCGCCGCTGATCGCGCTCCTGGCGCTGCGTCGCGGCCCCGCCGTCCGCTACGCGCTGCTGGCCTGCCTGGTGCTGCTCTACCTCGTGCCGTTCCCGGTGCTCGGATGGCAGTGGGAATGGGCGCCGTGGACGGTCGCCGCCGGCGTCCTCTGCGGGCTCCCGACGCGCTGGGCCTGGCCCACGTTCACGCTGGTCGTGGCCGCGACCGGGCTGCGCGCGCTGCTCGGCGGCGGGGCCGCGGAGGCCGCCTTCCGCATGATCGTCGTGGCGGACGACGGGCTCGTCGTGTTCGGTGTGGCCGCGCTGGTAGGAACCGTCGTGCGGCTGTCCGCCGCCCGGGAGGAACTGGCCCGGCTCGCGCTGGCGCGCGAGCGCCTGCGGCTGGACGGCGAGCTGCGGGACGTGCTGGGCGGCAGGCTCCAGGCGATCGCGTTCCGGATGCGCAGGGCGGTCCGGGAGGACGCCCCGCCGGCCCGGCAGGACATTCGCGAGGCGACGGAGCTCGCCCGCCGCACGCTGGCCGACCTCCGGGCCAGGGCCGCCGCCTACCGCGCCGGACCCCTTCCCGGGAACCCGACGCCGGTCGGGTCACCGCGCCTGGCCCGGCGCGTGCTGCTCGCCGTGCTGATCATCCAGTGCGTCCTCGTCCTGACGAACATCCTCGTCTACGAGGACCTCGGACTCAGCCGTATCGGACCGCTGAAGCTCACCCTCGCGGTGGTCGGCCTGGTCGCGGTCGTCATCCTGCAGTTGCTGCCGCAGTCCCGCGCCGTCTTCCTGGCGCAGGCACTGCTGCTCGTGCTGCCGATCTTCGCCGTCCACCTCACGTGGGACCGGCTGCTGAGCTTCCTCACCGGCTCGATCCTGCTCCGGGTGCGCCGTCCGTACTCGTGGGCGCTCGTCGGCGTCGTGCTGGCCGCCCATCTGGCGCTGCTCCGCCACGAGGAGGCGGAGTCCCTGCCCAACAACCTCGCGGCCATCGGCGGCCATGTGACGCTCATGTGGCTGGTGTACGCGCTCGGCCGCCTCGACGCGCTGGCGGCCGTGCTCGAACGGGCCCGCCACGACCTCGCCGAGACGGCGGTCCGGCGGGAACGCACCCGGATCGCCCGCGACCTGCACGACGTCCTCGGCTACAGCCTCTCGGCCGTCGCGCTCAAGGGCGAGCTCGCCGAACGCCTCCTCGACACCGCGCCGGAGCGGGCCGGGGCCGAGCTCGCCTCGCTCGGGCCGATGGCCGAACGGGCGATCGCCGAACTGGACGCCATCGTCGTCGACCGTGTGGAGCTCACCCTGACGGCCGAGATCGACGCGGTCCGCCGGATGCTGGAGTTCGCCGGTGTCGAGACGATCGTGGACGTGGGATCCCGGCCGCCGTCCGCCCGGATCGACACCGCTCTGGCCGTCGTCCTCCGCGAGAGCGTCACCAACGTGCTCCGCCACAGCCAGGCCGGAACCTGCGAGATCACCATCTCGGAGAGCGAGGGCGCCGTCCGGCTCCGCGTCCGCAACGACGGCGCGGTCACCCCGGGGCGGACGGGCGGCGCGCGGAACATGCCGACGGCCGCCGCGGGACCGGGCTCCGGACTCGCCAACCTGGCACAGCGCACCGGTGGACGGCTCACGGCCGGGCACCGTCCCGGCGACCGGTTCGAGGTGGTCGCCGAGTTCCGCTCAGATCCAGTCGGACTCCGTCGCGATCCGGATGGCGTCGACCCGGTTCCGAGCGCCCAGCTTGGCGACCGCTGAGCTCAGGTAGTTCCGGACGGTGCCGTAGGTGAGGAAGAGCCGCTCGGCGATCTGCGCCGGATGGGCGCCGGTCGCCGACATGCGCAGCACCTCGGTCTCCCGCTGGGTCAGCGGGCTCTCGGGCGCCTGGAGCGCGGCGAGGGCCAGCGCCTGGTCCACCACGCGGCCGCCGGCGGCGACCGTCCGGATCGCGGCGACGAGGTCCGTCTGGCGGATGTCCTTGGCGACGAACGCGTCCACGTGCGCGCCGAGCGCCTTGCGCAGCGTGCCCGGCTTGGTGATCGCCGTCAGGATGACCACGCGGCACCCGGGCGCCCGCGCCCGCAGTTCGGCCGCCGCCGAGATGCCGTCCTGCCCGGGCAGCCCGACGTCGATCACGGCCACGTCCACCCGGTGCTCCAGCGCGGCGGGCACGATGTCCTCGCCCGCCGCCACCTCGGCCACCACCTCGAGGTCGCTCTCCAGCGACAGCAACCCGGCGAGCGCCTCGCGGAGAAGGGTCATATCCTCCGCGATGAGAACTCTGATCACGCCGTCTCCGAGCAGCCACCCCGTCCGCCGGGCGCGGCCGGTACGCGTCACGCAGGATAGCCGCGCGCACCGCCCGGAGGCGCGGGAGCGGGGTGGCGGCTGACCTCGCCGCCGGTCCACGCCGGGGCGGTTCGTGTTCTCGGTGGACGTGTCAGAGGTTCTCGAACAGAAGGTCGTAGGTCGCTTCGTAGACGCCGTGGGCGTCGTCGTGGCGGACCTTGGGCCGGTAGTCGGGGGCCGTGCGCTTGATGGCGGCGCGGAGGCGTTCGATGAGCAGGTCGTCCGGCGGCGGGGTGATGCCGAGCAGGGTGAGGAGTTCGGTGCGGTAGGCGGGGAACTCCGGGTCGTCGTCGGTCCACGACTCCTCCGCCTCCTCGGCCGAGCCGCCGTAGTCGAGGTCCCGCCAGTACGGCAGGGCGGCGAGGAGCGTGACGGCCTCGGTGAGGTCGGCGGCGATGAGGGACGCCCCGCCCTCGGAGTCGGCGTAGAGGACGGGGCCGTCCATCCCCCCGCAGAGGAAGTAGGTGCCGCCCGCGCCGTCACCGGCGACCGGTGTCAGGGACATGCCGGATTCGAGGTAGACCGCTTCCACCGGATCGCGGCGCCGGACGTCGAAGTCACAGGGATAGGTGAGCAGGTCGGCGATGTCCTGGTCGCCCTCGATCCGCCGGAGCAGGGCCTCGTTGTCAGCCATGGCGCACATCCTGCCGGGCGCCGCCGACAGTCGGGCGTCCTCCGGGAAGGCGGCCGGTCACGGCCTGGCCGGATGCGGCGGTTCCATGATCACCGGGCGGGGTCCGGGAGTAGGCTGTGCACAGCGGCGGGCGATCGCTCCGACGCGCGGGAAGCGGTGCGGGTTCCGGTGAGACGGGCCACAAAACCGCAGGTCAAAAATATCTTGCTGATTTCCCGCGGAGCGCCGTACGCTCGTGACGAACATTCAGAAGTCGAACGACTGGATCTTGGTCCGGCGGTCGGCACGAGAGCCAGGAAGGTGGTGTGCGGTCCGGTGAGCAACACGATCTCGATGCAGAACGCGTGGCAGAGCGGGATTGCCGCCTGCCCGGCGTTCTCGGCCGCCTATGCCGGCCCCTCCGCCATGTCCGCCCGCACCGGGATTCTCGGTGACGCGGCGAAATACGGCGGCGGCGTCCAGCGGAAGACCGAGCGGTTCCTGACCGACCTCGACGGCTTCGGCCTGTTCGGGGACGGCGTGCGACTGCGCGGTCTGATGCAGCAGGTGTCCCGTGATGAGCAGGGGCGCAGTGTCTTCGCAGCCGCCATGGCGGAACTCGCGGAAGGCGCAAAGCGCACCGCCCCGGCCACGACCCACGTGAACGTCACCTCCCCGGAGGGCGACGAGTCGGGTCCGTACCCCCGGAGGCCACGACCGGTCTAGAACCAGACCGGCGAGCCCCCGGGCCGCGGATTCCGACACCGGAATCCGCGGCCTTTCTCTTTGTCCAGACAGACCCGACGACACGAACCCGTTGAGATCCAACGAGAGGAACAAGGGTGACCGTGATGCAGGGGGCTCTCGCGATGAGCGACGAGGACCTGACTCTGCCCTGCCGGACCGACCCGGAGCTCTTCTTCGCCGAGGCACCCGCCGACGTCGAGCTCGCCAAGGCGCTCTGCCTGGAGTGCCCGCTCCGCCGCGAGTGCCTCGCCGGAGCGCTCGAGCGCAAGGAGCCCTGGGGCGTGTGGGGAGGCGAGCTGTTCGTTCGCGGCGTCGTCGTCCCGCGCAAGCGGCCGCGCGGCCGTCCCCGCAAGCACCCGCTTCCGGACCAGGTGACCGCGTGATCCGGCGATGACCCCGATGCCGACCCTTCACATCGAGGCACAGGGCGGCGCGACCGTCGCGTCGCGCCGCCCCGTCCCCCAGGAGACCCAGATGAACTTGCTCAGCCAGGACCTTTCGCGGGCGCGAATACCGGTAGGGGCGGACGCGGCGGACGCCGCCGGACTCCGCGCGGCCGACGCCGCCGGACTCCGCGCGGCCGACGCCGCGGAACTCGCCGCGGTCGATGCCGTGGACCCGCGTGCGGCCGATGTCGTGGAACTGCGCGCGGCCCGGGTGCGGGCGCTGCGCCGGGCTCGGCGTGAGGCGCAGTTCCGCGCGGCGCGCGTGAGCCGGGCGCTGCTCGCCCCGTCCCCGCGCCGTCCGCTCGACTGACCGGACGAGCGGCCGCCGCGCCCGCGACCGCCCGCGCGGGACGGCGGCCCCCACCAGCCACGCCGACTCGGTAGCAGGCCCGGTTCGTTCTTTCTTGGATGGTTTGACGAATCAGCGTGCCTCCCGATGCGGCCGCCGCGCGTCCGGCTCTCCCTCTCGTTGGCCGGACGCGAAGAACGGGGCCGCGCACTTCATCGGTGCGCGGCCCCGTTCGCCTGTCTCGGACGGCGTCAGCCGACGGGGTCGGCCGCGTCCTCCTGCTCGTCGGCGAAGCCGGAGACCCAGCGGAGGGACTCGGCGCGGGCGGGGATCTCGCATTCGAGCTGGCAGAGGACGCCCGTCCCCGCGGACAGGACGCGGTGGACGATCACGTACTCCGGCGGCAGGTTCAGCTGCCGGACGACGTTGGTCGGACGCAGGTCGGTGACGCGGGCGGCCATGTCGCGCAGCCACTCGCGGTTGAACTTGAAGGTCTCGGTGACGAACGGCTCGGTGATGGGGGCGAGGAACGCCTCCAGCCCCTCGATGTCGATCTCGACGCCCTCGCGGATGAAGTCCTCGTCGCGGAGCGCGGCCTCGATCTCGTCGATGTCGTCCAGCGTGCCGATCCGGAGCAGCCGTCCCATCCGGTACTGGAACTCCTCGGGGATGCGGTCCACCGCGCCGAAGTCGAGGACGCCGAGGCGGCCGTCCGGGAGCAGCCGGAAGTTCCCGGGGTGCGGGTCGCCGTGCAGCAGCCCGCAGCGCTTCGGCCCGGACAGCAGGAACCGGCAGTACAGCAGCGCCGCGTGGTCCCGGGTCTCCTGGTCGCCCTCGCTGATGATCTTCGACAGCGGGGTGCCGTCGATCCACTCGGTGACCAGGACGTCGCCCGCCTGCGCGACGACCTCGGGGATGTAGAAGTCCGGGTCGTCCGCGGGGAACCCCTCGCGCATGATCGTCTGGGACTCGGCCTCGATGGTGTAGTCGAGCTCCTCGACCACCCGCTCCTTGAGCTCGGCGAGCATCGACTTGACGTCCAGGCCGGGCATGAGCGCGCCGAACAGCCGGCCGAGCCGGGCGAGCTGGTTGAAGTCGCTGATCAGAGCCTTGCCCGCGCCCGGGTACTGGACCTTGACGGCGACGTCCCGGCCGTCCTCCCAGACGGCCCGGTGCACCTGCCCGATGGACGCGGCGGCGGCCGGCCGGTCGTCGAACTCCTGGAACCGGTCGCGCCAGTCCGCGCCGAGCGCCTCGGCCAGCACCTTGTGGACGGCCGAGGCGGGCAGCGGCGGAGCGGCCTCCTGCAGCTTGGTCAGGGTGGCCCGGTAGGGGCCGGCGATCTCCGGCGGGAGCGCCGCCTCGAAGATCGACAGCATCTGGCCGAGCTTCATCGCGCCGCCCTTGAGCTCGCCGAGCACCTTGAACAGCTGCTCGGCGGTGCGCTGCTGGATCTCCACGGCCACCGCCTCGGCGGACCTGCCGAACGTGCGTTTCCCGACGCCCAGAGCGGTGCGCCCGGCGAATCCGAGCGGGAGGGACGCCAGCTTTGCGGACCGCGTCACCGCGCGGCGGGGAAGATCGCTCACGGCGTCCATTGTCGGGGACGGTGGGTCGTTCACGCCACAACGATCTGTGATAAAGCAGCCGGCCGGAACCAGCCGCACCTTGACTACCAGCCAGAACGTGGTAAGTGTGCGCTTTCTCACCCCTCGGGCACGCGGTCGCCGGGGCCCGCCGGAGCCCCGGCGGTACGGTTTCGGCCATGGCTGAAGATCACGTCCTGCTGGTGGACCGCCGCCCGGACGGCGTCGCCGTCCTCACCCTGAACGACCCGGCCCGGCGCAACGCGATGTCGGACGAGATGACCGCGGCCTGGAAGGACGCGCTCACCGCGCTGCGCGCCGACACCGGCCTGCGCTGCGTCGTCGTGACCGGCGCGGGAACCGCGTTCACCTCGGGCGGCGTGCTGTCCTGGCTGGCCGACACCAACGCGGCCGAGCTGCCCGAGCTGCGCACCCGGATGACCGACTACTACCGGACCTGGCTGATGATCAGGGACCTGGAGGTCCCGACGATCGCGGCCGTCAACGGTCACGCCGTCGGGGCCGGGCTCTGCCTCGCGCTCGCCTGCGACCTGCGCTACGCCGCCGCCGACGCCAAGCTCCTCGCCCCCTTCACCGCCCTCGGCCTGCACCCCGGCATGGCCGCGACCTGGCTGCTGCCCGAGGTAGCGGGCCTGCCGCTCGCCCGCGAGATGCTGCTCACCGGACGCGTCCTCACCGGCGCCGAGGCCGCGGCGAACGGCCTGGTCAACCGGGCCGTCCCGCGCGAGGACGTCATGGCAGAGGCGCTCGCCGCCGCCGGCCGCGTCGCCGCGCAGGCCCCCGTCGCCACCCGTCTCACCAAGACCGCCCTCGCCAACGGCGGCCACCCCGACATGGCGACCGCGCTCCGCTGGGAGGCCCTCGCCCAGCCCGTCACGATGACCACCGCCGACATGCTGGAGGGCCTCACCGCCCAGCGCGAGAAGCGCCCCCCGAAGTTCACCGGCCGCTGACCGGCCGCCGGGCGGCCCCGGCCGTCCCGCCGCACGTCCGTCCGTCCGGCCGGTCCGCAACCGGGCGGTCAGTGGTCGGATGTACGGCAGGCGAGCGGTCACCGCGTGGACGGTCGTCGGGTCGGCGGTCGCCGGGTGGGTGGTCGGCAGGCGTCTGGGCGGCGGGTGGGTGGTCAGCGGGTGGCCCGCTCGGTCTCGGGGCGCGCGGAGACGTGCTCGGCGAGGTAGTCCTCCCAGGTCCGGGTGCCCCGGATCGCGCCCTCGCGGGCGAGGTTGAGTCTCTGGCGGTAGGCGCGGCCGATCTTGCCCGGCATCGGGACGGGCAGCATCGGACGGCGCTTGCCCGCCGCCGCGAGATAGCCGGCGAGCAGCTCGGGGAGGGGGCGGTCGGCCGGTCCGGCGAGGTCGGGGACGAGCCCGGCGGGCTCGCCGAGGGTGAGCTCGGCCAGCCGGGCGGCGACGTCCCGCTCGTCCACGGGCTGGAAGGTGAGGGCGCCCGGGGCCGGGACGACCGGCATCTTCGCCATCTTCTCCGCGATGCCGAGGACCAGCTTGTGGAACTGGGCGGGACGGAGCGTCGTCCACGGCACGCCCGAATCGGCGACGGCCCGCTCGGACGCGAGCTTCGTGCGCAGCCACGCCACCGGGACCTCGTCGACCCCGGTGACCGAGACGTACACCAGGTGCCGCGCGCCCGTGCGCTTCGCGGCGTCCGCGAGGTTGCGGGTCGCGACGTCGTCGCCCTTCGGGCCGCCCGCCAGGTGGACGACCGTCTCCGCGCCGGCGACGGCCTCGTCGACGCCCTCGCCCTTGAGCAGGTCGCAGGCCACGAACTCGACGCCGTCCGCGGCCGGACGGGTGTGCCGGGAGAGGACCCGGACCGGGTGCCCCGCCTCCCGCAGCAGCGGGACCAGCAGGGAGCCCAGCGTCCCGGTGCCTCCAGTGACCAGAATCGGTGCCGTCATCACTCACTCCGTTCCGAGGGGACGGTGGCGCTGCGCCACCTCTATCCGGATGACGGACCGCCCGCCGCGGATGTGACAGCGTCCGTGTCCCGGACCATGCGGAACGGACCGTGGCGAACGTCACACGGCCGTTCTCCGGTGCGAACTTCCGTCACCCTCGGTACCCGTTTCGGTCGGACCGTATTAGCGAAAGCTCCTTCCGGCGTGTCGTCCGGGGTGTCGCGAAGGCGACGGCGGACGGCCCGCACGCGGGGAAAACATCGGTCCTGAGCTGGGAAAACGGCCAACCCCCCCTGTGGCGGGCGCAAAGTTTTGGGTACGGTTCTTGCGTGCCCCCAAACGTTGAGGTCCGCCGGAGCAGCAGACGTCGGCGGACGGTGTCCGCATATCGGGACGGGGACAAGGTCGTGGTGATGCTGCCGTCCCGGCTCAGCAAGGCCGAAGAGGAGCAGTGGATCGCGACCATCCTCCAGCGGCTCGCAGACCGGGAGCGCCGCCGGCGCCCGAGCGACGCCGACCTGGAGGCCCGGGCCCACGAGCTGTCCCGGCGCCACCTCGGCGGCAGGGCCGTCCCCGTGAGCGTCCGCTGGGTGGACAACCAGCGCACCCGCTGGGGCTCCTGCACCCCCGAGGACGGCACCATCCGGCTCTCCACCCGGCTCCGCGGGATGCCGTCCTGGGTCGTCGACTACGTCCTGGTCCACGAACTCGCCCACCTGCTGGTCCCGGGGCACGGCGCCGACTTCTGGGAGCTGGTCGGCAACTATCCGAAGGCCGAGCGCGCCCGCGGGTACCTGGAGGGGGTCGCCGCGGCGGCGCACCTCCCCATGGAGTCGGACGCCGCCGACGAGGACGACCTCCGCCACGGAGTGGCCGGTTGAACGAGCGCCCCGACTCCCCGACGACCCCTGAAGTCCCTGGTCAGCAGGGTCCCGCGTCTTCTCCGGACGCTGCGGACGCGCAGGCCGGGCGGTCCGTGCGGTACGCCGCCGTCCTGTCGGTCCGATCGTCCGGCGGAGCAGCCCAGCCGCCGCCCGGCGTGGACGCCGACGAGTACCGGCTCGCGCTGCTCGAAGACACCTACGAGGTCGTCGCGGGCCTGGAACTGGTGACCGCCGCGCTCGTCCTCGATCCGCCCCACCAGCCGGACGCCGAGGCGCTGACCTGGCCCGGGACACCGATCGTCCGCGAGGCCACGCTGCCCGGCGCGTTCGCCGCGCTGCACGCGCTCGGCGCGACCGAGGCCGCGCTGCTCGCCCCGGACGCCCCCGATCTTCCGCCGCTGCTGCTCGGCAAGCTGTTCCGCGCCCTCGGGCAGGCCCCGGCCGCCGCGTGCCAGTCCGCCGGCGGCGGGCTCGTCGCGCTGGCGGCCCGGCTGCCCCTGCCGTCCTGGCTCGCGGACGCCCTGACCGGCACGGACCTGGACGTCCCCGACGCCCTGGCCCGGCTGCGCGCCGCAGCACCCCGGCACGGTCAGATCCCGCAGGGCCCGAGCTGGCACCGGCTGCGCACCGCCGCGGACGTCGCGTTCCTCGATCCGGGCCTGGAGGGCTGGGAATCGACCCGCGCCCTCCTGGAAGGCCGCCCCGTCCACTGACGCGCCGGTCCGCTGACGTGCCCGTCCGCCGACGTGCCGGTGGCCGGTGTTGCGGAGGCGGAGGCGGGTCAGGGGGCGGACGCGGCGCGGGCCGCGTCCACCAGGTGGCGCAGGGCGTCGTCGGTCGGCTCCGGCAGGTCGTCCATCGGGAACCAGCGGAGGTCGTCCGACTCGTCGCTGCGCCGGGCCCGCGCGCCGGACGGCGCGACCGCCAGGTACTGGACGTCCAGGTGCCACGACCCCTCGGGGTGGCAGCGCACCAGGTGCCGGTCGAGCCGCAGCGGCTCCGGCCGCAGGACCAGGTCCGCGATCCCGGACTCCTCGGTGGCCTCGCGCAGCGCGGCCGCCGCGAGCGTGGCGTCGCCCGGCTCGCAGTGCCCGCCGAGCTGCAGCCACCGCTTGACCTTCGAGTGCAAGGTCAGCAGCACGCGGGAGTGCTCGGCGTCCAGCACCAGCGTGCTCGCCGTGATGTGCCCCGGCGCGCATTCGCGCCAGGTGCCGTCCGGGTGGGCGGCCAGGTGGTCGAGGAACCCGTCGCGGACGCCCGCCTGCGCGGCGTCCGGAGCCGTCCACGCCGTGAGGACGCGGACGGCGTCGGCATGCAGCGGAGCGGGCCGCGAAGGCGAGCCCGCGCCGTTCGCCGCGACGGCGGTCCCGGCCGCTCCGGGCGCGCCGTCGGCGGACGGCCCGCCCGGAGGGGGTGGGGGAGTGGTCACACGCGCCCCACCCGCGGGTAGCGGGAGTCGGTGCGCTGGTGGCGGCGGCGCTCCTGGTCGCTCGGACGCTGCCAGCACAGGGCCGTGCGGGACGTCCGGCGGCGGATCACCGCCGCGCGGGACGGGGCCAGCGAGCAGCAGTGGACGTGGGAGGAGGGACGGGCCGCGCTCATGCGCCCGGCTCCGTGTCGCCCTTGCCCTTGCCCTCGTCTTCGCCCTTGTCCTCGTCGCCACCGCCGCCGTCGGGCTTCTCGGCACTGCCCGCCTCACCGGCGCCCGCGGGCTTGCCGGTGTCGTCCGGCTCCGGCTTGACGATCTCGGTCGAGTGCTGCTCGGTGAGGGCGGTCAGGTCGGCGTCGGACAGGCCCTCGGCGCCGCCGTGGACGTAGGAGTCCGGGTCGGTGAGGTCGTCGGCGGTGGGCAGCAGGTCGGGGTGCTCCCAGATCGCGTCCCGGCCGTCCGCGCCGCGCACGTCGGTGAGCGTCCGCCACAGCGCCCCGGCCTCGCGCAGCCGCCGCGGCCGCAGCTCCAGGCCGACGAGGGTGGCGAAGGTGCGCTCGGCGGGACCGCCGGTCGCGCGCCGCCGCCGGACGGCCTCGGCGAGCTTGACCGCCTCGGGCAGCCGGCCCTCGGCGACCCGGTTGACGACCGTGTCGACCCAGCCCTCGACCAGCGCGAGCGTGGTCTCCAGGCGGGCGAGCGCGGCCTTCTGCTGCGGGGTCTCGGCGGGCGTCAGGGAGATCCCGTCGCCGAGCGCCTCCTGCAGCGCCTCGGGGTTGGACATGTCCAGCCCGGAGACGGCCTGCTCGATGCCGGACAGGTCGACGGTGATGCCGCGCGCGTAGTCCTCGACGGCGCCGAGCAGGTGCGCGCGCAGCCACGGGACGTGCGCGAACAGCCGCTGGTGGGCCGCCTCGCGCAGCGCCAGGTACAGCCGGACCTCGTCCGCGGAGACCTCCAGGCCCTCGCCGAACGCAGTGACCCCGGCGGGCAGCAGCGCGCCGACGCCGGCGGGCGCGAGCGGCAGGCCCACGTCGGTGGAGGAGGTGACCTCCTTGGCGAGCGCGCCGAGCGCCTGCCCGGTCTGGCCGCCGACCATGGCCCCGGCCATCTGCCGGACCATCCCGATCAGCGGACCGGCCATCGCCTGCATCTCGGCCGGGACGTCCTCGCCGAGGCCGCCACCGAGCGCGCCGCCCATCGACTCGACCATCCGGGACGCGATCGGGTCGCAGACCTTCTCCCAGACGGGCAGGGTGCTCTCGATCCACTCCGACCGGCTCCACGCCTGCGGGGTGCGGATCCCGGCGGGCAGCGTCGTGCCCTCGTCCAGCCACAGGTCGGCCAGCCGCAGCGCCTCCACGATCTTGGTGCGCTCGGCGTCCAGGACCGACGGGTCGCCGCCGTTCTCGACCACCGTGTGGCGGGCGATGTTCTTGGCCAGGTCCCAGTTCAGCGGGCCGTCGGACCCGGCGCCCGGCGCGCCCTGGGTGCCGATCATGTCGGCGAAGCGGTGCAGCATGTCGGCGAACTGCCGCATGTCGCCCATGCCGCCGCCCATACCGCCGAACGGGTCCCGGGGCTTGTCGTCGTCACCGTCGCCTGGACGGTTGAAGCCGAACGGAGTGTCATTCATCGGTTTGCCCCCGGCATGCATGATGGGCTCATATCCGCAACGTTAGCCGGTCCCGGCGAGGTCGCGTACACAGAGAAGGGGGCGCCCCCGTGGCAACGGGCAAGGTTCGCCCTCGGCGTAGCAAGAGCCCGGTCGTCGCCGTCACCGGCGCGGCGTCCGGGGCGGGGCGGCTGCTGGCCGCCCGGCTCGCCGAGCGCGAGGAGATCCGCAAGGTCGTGGCCGTGGACGGCCACCGCGGCGACGTGCCCGGGGTCACCTGGCGGGTGGTGGACATCCGCGACCCGCTGCTGTCCCACCGGCTCTCGGACGTCGACGTGATCGTCAACCTCGACATCGAGCGCTCGCCCGACCTGGACTCCAGGGAGCGCCGCACGCACAACGTGCGGGGCGCGCAGACCGTCGTGACGGCCGCCGCGGCGGCCCGCGTGCGGCGGGTGGTGCTGGTCACGAGCGCGATGGTCTACGGCGCGCTCGCCGACAACGAGGTCCCGCTGCGCGAGGACGCGCCGCTGCTCGCCGAGGCCAACGCCTCCATCGCGGGCGACTACCTGGAGATCGAGGAGCTCGCCGGGTCCGCCGCCGCGTCCCATCCCGGCCTGACGGTCACGGTCGTCCGTCCGGCCGCGCTCGTCGGCCCGGGCGTGGACACGGTCGTCACCCGCCACTTCGAGGCCCCGCGGCTGCTCACCGTCAAGGGCAGCGAGCCCGCCTGGCAGTTCTGCCACATCGAGGACCTGGCGTCCGCGCTGGAGACGGTCGTCGTCGAGGACCTGGCCGGGCCGGTCGCGGTCGGCTGCGACGGCTGGCTCGGCATGGAGGAGGTGGCCGAGATCACCGGCAAGCGCGGCTTCGAGCTGCCCGCCGCCGTGACGTTCGGCATGGCCCAGCGCCTGCACCGCCTGGGCATGACCCCGGCCCCCGCGACGGACCTGCACTTCGTCGCCTACCCCTGGGTCGTGGACGCCGCCCGGCTGCGCGCGGCCGGATGGAAGCCCGCCTACGACAACGCGACGGCCCTGCGCGTCCTGATGGAGGAGAGCGCCGGACGCCACGCCGTCGTCGGACGCCGCGTGGGCGGCAAGGAGGCCACCATGGCCACCGCCGCCGGAGCCACCGTCGCCGCCATCGGCGCCGCCGCCGCGATCCGCCGCGCCCGCCGCCGCCGTCGCGTCTGACCGCCCGGGCCGCAGGCCACCGGCGCCCGACGGCCCGGCGTGCGACCGCCCAGGCCGGTCAGACCCGACGGCCCAGCCGGTCGCACGGCCTGGTCACGAGTGTTCGGCTGCTCGACGGACGGTCGTTTTCGGGTGTCCGGGAGCCAGATCGTGCAGCCGTCCCGGCGTCCGGGGGCGGGTCAGGTGGTGCGGTGGTCGCAGGCGGTGATGCGGACGGGGTCGCTGATCGCCGTGCCGCTGGCGCGGCGGGGCTTGTAGCCCGAAGGGGCCTTGATCTCCGAGATGACCGCGCTCGTGTAGGTGGCCCGCGAGGCGCACCGGCGCGCGGCGCTCTGGACGATGCCCGACGTGTGCGTGAGCACCTTCACCGCGCTCTGCTCGTACCGCAGGCCGTCCTTGTACAGCCCGGCCCGGATGCTGATCCCGGTGACGGGGTGGTCGCACTTCACCCGTCCCACGGCCTTGACCGTGCGGCCTGCCTTGGCGGCGGCCTTGGCGCTCTTGCCGGAACCGGCACCGGCCTCGGCGGGGCGCGGGACGCGCGGCGCGCTCGTCGTGATCACGCAGGTGATGGTCTCGCCCGCCGCCTTGGCGGAGCGGCCGTCCGGCTTGAAGGTCACGGTCGTGCCCGCCGTGGTGTCCGCGGGGGTGTCCGCGGCCGTGTCCGCGGTCGCGGCGGGAGACGGCCCGGCAGGGGCCAGCGCGACGGCCGTTCCGGAGAACGTGCCCAAGGCCAGCCTGGTGATCCGCTTCATCTCGCCCCTTCGGTGATCCGGTTCCGGGCGTCAACCTAGGGCTTCTTGATCGTCACGGAAAGTGATGGGACATCTGCGGAGATCTCCTCTCAGAAGGCATCGCCGGAGGTGGTGGCGGTCCCGGCGGCGGGTCCACCGCCGGGATGATCGACAAGTTGGCTCCTGAGGGTGAAGCGCGTCCGGAAGTGATCTTTCTAGCGTTGGCCTCCTCGACAAAGGGAGCTGAAGTGATCAGGTTCGAACGCGCACTCGCCATGGCCGTCCTGGGAAGCCTCGCGGTGGCCGTCCCGCAGGCGCCCGCCTTCGCGGCTCCGGCCAAGACCCGCACGGCGGTCGCGTCCCCGGAGGAGCTGCAGGAGGTGATGCGGCGGTTGACGACGGAGGACGGCGCGCCCGGGGCGCTGCTGGAGGCCCGGACCGGCCGCCGCGGCAAGACGTCCCTCGCGAGCGGTGTCGCGGATGTGACGACCGGCGCGCCCATGCGGGCGGGCGACGGTTTCCGGATCGGCAGTATGACCAAGCCGTTCGTGGCGACCGTCGTCCTGCAGTTGGTCGCCGAGCACCGGATCGCCCTTGACGCACCGGTCGAGCGGTACCTGCCGGGCGTCGTGCGGGGGAGCGACAACGACGGGCGGCAGATCACCGTCCGGCAGCTGCTCCAGCACACCAGCGGCCTGCCGGACTACGTCTCCTTCCTCGACCGGGGGGAGGTGCTGCGGGACCCGGGCGCCCACCACGACGTCCGCGACCTGGTGAAGCTCGCCCTGGACCACCCGCGGACCTTCGCGCCCGGCACGGACTGGCGCTACTCCAACACCGGCTACCTGCTGGCGGGCATGATCATCGAGCGGGTGACCGGCCATCCCTACGGCGACGAGATCCGCCGCCGCGTCATCGTCCCGCTGGGACTGCGGGACACGGTCGTGCCGGGGGACGCCACGACGATCACCAAATCGCACCCGCGCGGGTACGTCCGTCCCGGGCCGACCGCGCCGCTGACCGACCTCACGGAGCTCAACCCCTCGATCGCGAACGCCAGCGGTGAGATGGTCTCCAGCGCCGCCGACGTCAACCGCTTCCTGGGCGCGCTGGTCCGCGGCAGGCTCCTGCCCCCGGCGCAGCTGCGGCAGATGATGAAGACGCGTTCGACGGGCTCCGACGACGGACGGGCTTACGGCCTCGGCCTGGAAAGCCGTCCGCTGCCCTGCGGCGGCATCTACTGGGGGCACTCCGGCGACATCTTCGGCTACCAGACCACCGGCGGAGCCACGACCAGCGGAAACCGCGCGACGGTCATGGCGAACCTCGACCCGGGCGGCACGAAGGCCCAGAGCAAGGACATGCGCACCGCCCTGGAGACCGCCCTCTGCAAGTAGAAGGGGTGTTCACTGCGCTCGCCCGGGCTTGCTGCCTGACCCGGCCTGGGTGAGCGCGGCATCGCTTCGCGAACTGCCCGGTCCCGCTCGCCTACGGCCTCGCCGCCCCGGGCAGGTCCCGCGGGCGCGCGCGGGGCAGTCTTGGGAACCGGTTGGTGGCGGGATACGTTGGATGAGCCGTAAGCGTATTCCGTACACCTACAGGGGTGGAGACATGCAGACGGGCATCCACACGGAACAGGACCTCTCGGAGTTCCTGGTCGCCTACACGCGCGACATGGTCGAACCGGACCAGGACCCGGCCGAGATCCTCGCCCGCTACTTCGTCCCCGACTTCGAGTACTGCAACGACGGGCTCGTCATCGAGCGAGAGCGGATGCTCGCACACGTCCGCGGGCTCCGGAAACGTCTCAAGCCCTCCGACATCGGGTCCGTGGACGTCCACGACGCGGTGCTGTCGGGAGACCGCTTCGCCGCCCGCTACACGCTGGACGTCGCGATGGCCAAGGGCGGCGATTTCCGCGCGGAGGTCTACATGTTCGGCCGCCTCGCGGCGGACGGCCGGATCCACCGCGTCGACCAGACCACCCGGGACCTTCTCAAGGCGGGCTGAGGGCGGCTCAGACCAGGCCCGCGTCGTGGGCGAGGAGGGCGATCTGGGTGCGGTTGTCCAGGTCGAGCTTCGTCAGGATGCTCGACACGTGGGCCTTGACCGTGGTCACGCTCATGGCGAGTTCGGTGGCGATGTCGGCATTCGTCCGGCCTCGCCCGACGGCCAAGGCCACCTCGGACTCGCGCGGGGTGAGGGCGGCGAGCGTCCCGCGGGCGCGCTCGTAGGCGCCGGTCTGCGTGACGGTGCGCTCCATCAGCCGCCGGGTCACGCGCGGCGAGAGGATCGGGTCCCCGGCGGCGACCCGCGTCACCGCCTCCACCAGTTGCGGCGGCGGGGTGTCCTTGAGCAGGAAACCGCCGGCCCCGGCCCGCAGCGCGCGCAGGATGTCCTCGTCCGCGTCGAAGGTCGTCAGGACGATCACCTCCGGCGGGACGGGCCGGGCGCGCAGCCTGCGGGTCGCGGTGATGCCGTCCACGCCGGGCATGCGCAGGTCCATCAGCACGACGTCCGGCGCGTGCGCGTCGGTCGCGGCGACGGCCTCCCCGCCGTCCGCGGCCTCCCCGACCACGGTGATGCCCGCCGCCCCGTCCAGCATCATGGACAGCCCCGCCCGCACCAGAGGATCGTCGTCGACCAGCAGCACCCGGATCACGCGGGCCATGGTAGCCAGGCACGCAGGACGAACCGCCCCTCGCCCGCCACATGATCCAACTGCCCACCCGCAAGCCGCACCCGCTCAGTGAGCCCCACCAACCCGACCCCACTCCCTGGCACTCCGCCCTCCGCTCCGCCCGCCCTCGACGTGCGCCCGTCCGGCGTTCGCGAGGTGTCCGACGCGCGCGAGACGTCCGGCACGGTAGACGCGCCTGACGTCCTAGACGTGTGCGGCGTGTGTGATGCGGCGGAAACGTCCGAGGAGCGCGGGTCGCCCGACGCCGAAGCGTCCAAGGTGCCCGACGTGGCTGACGTGGCCGACGTGGCCAATGTTCCGGGAGCGCGGGAGGTGGCCGACGTTCCCGAGGGGCGCGAGGTGTCCGGCGTGGGGGACGGGGGCGACGTTTGGGGGGTCGCTGTACTTGATGGGGGCAAGGCGTGGGGGATTTGCGCGGGGGCGGTCGGAGAAGTGGACGCCCGTGCTCTCGTGAGGAGTGAGGGCTCGGCGGTCGGAGCGGCTTCAGCGGGTAGCGGGTTGCTGATGTCGATGAGCAGGCGTGTGCCTGGAGTGCCCTGCAGCAGCACCGTCACCGGTCGGCCGGGGGCGTGCTTGCGTGCATTCGTCAGGCCCTCCTGGACGACACGGTAGGCGGCTCGGCCGATGGTCGGGGGGAAGGCGGCGTCCGAGAGGGCGGCGGCATCGGTGTTCGCGTCCGTGCTCATCTCGTCGCGGAACTCCACGGTCTGTCCCGCGTCCCGCGCTTCCTCGATCAGCCGGGGAAGGTCGGCGAGGGTGGGTTGCGGGCCGGGTGCGGCGTCGGCGTCGTCCTCGCGCAGGAGGCCGATCACGTCCCGCAGTTCCTCCAGCGCCTGGTGCACCCCGGCGCGGACGACCCCGGCGGCTTTGGCGATCTTCTCCGGGGGCGCGTCCGGACGGTACTCCAGCGCGCCCGCATGCGTCGCGACCAGCGACAACCGGTGGGCCAGGACGTCGTGCATCTCGCGGGCGAGCGTGCGCCGCTCGGCCATGCGGGCCTCGGCGACCCGCCGTCCCTGCTCGGCCTCCGCCCGGACGGCCCGGTCGTGCAGCGAGAGGAGCAGAGCGTGCCGGGACCGGGCCAGCGCGCCCCAGCCGAGCAGCGCGCCGTAGGTGGCGGAGATCAGCAGCAGCCACCAGCCGAGGGAGATACCGGAGGTGGGTCGCCACAGTCCCCGGACGAGATGCGCCCCGAATCCCGCCGCCGCCACCCCGGCCGCGACGGCGAACCGGTTCCGCTGGGCGGCCAGCAGCAGGCCGGTCGTGGCCGCCGGGGTGGCGGCCGGCGACACCGCCGCGAGGACGGTGGCGGCGAGCGCGCCGGAGACCGGCCACCACAGCTGCGCGATCGTCGCGCCGAGGCCCAGCACCGCGGCCCCGACGTCCAGCCACAGGGGGACCCCGGCGGACCCCCACCACACGGACGCACCCGTCAAGGCGCCCACCACGACGATCACGGACGCCGCCACAGCCGGGCGCGGGGAGGGGGAGTCGATCATCGGGCCAAGCTAACGGCCAGGACGGAACGGCCGACACCTACCAAAGTCGGACCCACCCCGCCCCGAGGACGGACGCCGCGCGACCGGCCGCCCGATGTGCGGGCGGGGGCGTGCGGGCCACGTTTACCGCCATGAACACCACCTCGCTCAAGCAGCCCGTCCCCACCATCGCCACGGCGACGGCGTCCGCCCTCGCCGTCTGGGCCGTGGCGGTGCCCCTGGCCGGAGTCGAGCTGACGGTGCGGGCGGGCGACGCCACCCGCACCGTCGGCCCCTTGATGATCGTCGTGGCGAGCGTCCTCGCCGGGCTCTCCGGCTGGATACTCCTGGCCGTCCTGCGCCGCCGCACACCCCGCGCCCACCGCGTCTGGCCGTTCGTCGCGCCCGGCGTGCTCGCCGCGTCCCTGACCGGGCCGTTCAGCAACGCCGTCGGGGCCTCCTCCGCCCTCGTCCTCGCCCTTCTGCACCTGACCGTCGGCATTGTGATCACCGTCGGCCTCCGCCCCCGCCACGCCGCCCCCCAGCCGGCAACCGCCTGAACGTCCTCGGGGACGGACCGGGGCGGCCGCGCTGAGTGCCCCCGCCACGCCGCCTCCCAGCCGGCGACCGCCTGAACGTCCTCTTGGACGGACCGGGGCGGCCGCGCTGAGTGACTCGCGTGGCTGGGGGGCGACGGCGAGGGGCGTGCTCCGGGCGCGGGTTACTTGGCCGGCTTCTGGGTGGCGGTGGTCAGGGCGTTGCGTGCCTGGAGGATGCGGTTCCAGGCGTCGCCCATGCCCGCGTAGTCGTTCCTCGACTGGGCGCTCTTGTAGTCGTCGATGGCCTTGGAGAGGTCGTTGATCGCCTTCTGCGCCTCGGGTGAGAGTTTGCCGGTGCCGGGATGGGCCGGCTCCGGCCCGGGGGACTGCTCGCTACCCGGCCCGAACAGCTTGCTCATCGCCGACTGGAACAGGTCCGTCTCCGTCTGGGGCTTCTCGGAACGGCTGGCGAAGTCGACGCGGTCGCCGTACTTGACCAGGACGGCCAGCAGGGTCGGATACGGCGACTGGTTGCTCTGCGTCGTCTGCGAGTACAGCGGCTCGACGTAGAGCAGGCCGCCCGCGAAGGGCAGGGCCAGCAGGTTGCCGAGCTTGGTCTCGGTGCCGCTGTTGCGGGTCGGGAACAGCAGGTTGCGGATGTTCTGGTCGTTCTCGAACGCCTGCTGCACCTGGCCCGGGCCCTGCGGACGCGGCTGGCCCGGCTGGTCGGCGGTCGGCATCTCCAGCAGCCGCAGCCTGCCGTAACCGGGATCGCCGGGAGTCGAGTCCGCGGTGAGGAACGCCGACAGGTAGCGCTGGCCGCGCGGCGTGTACACCGAGGTCAGCGAGAAGCGGGGCGGGCCGAACTCGTCGGCCCCGGCGCCTGGGGCACCCCCCGCCTGCCCGCTGACCCCCTGCGACCCAGGC
>NZ_JBFAOF010000003.1:0-41497 GCF_040675125.1 Spirillospora sp. NPDC049652
GGGAAGCTGGCGCACGCGCTGGCGGTCGGCGCGCATCTGGCGGGCCCGCGCCGTCCCACGAGACGGCCGCCGAGGTCGGTGCGGTCGTCGCCCGGGTCCTCGCCGGCGAACTCACCCCGCCGCGCCCGCTGGACTGACCGCCTCGAAGGCAGGCCCCTGGCCCCACGCTTCACTGGTTTCGCGACACGGGTCGGAGATGGGGCGTGACCTGGGATTTTCGTCTGTCCGAAGCCAGGCGGAGCATCCGGTCGCGGGCGGTGGTCACGCGCGGTAGCGAAGGGTGATTCGACCGATAGGTCACGGTTTCGCGTCGTCGGTCAACCGCGCCGTCCGACCGCGCGTCGTCTTGTGACCCGCCTCCTTCACCCCTTCCCTTTCCTCACATCAGACGCGGAGGGAACACCCTTGCTTCGCATCACCACCGTCGGTGTGACGAGCGCGCTGCTGCTCGGCACCCTGACCGCCGTCCCGGCGTTCGCCGACGGGACGCCGGCGGTCACGATCGCCGCCACGCCCGGTGCGGTCGACCCCGAGCACCCGCAGGCCACCATCACCGGCAAGGTCACCGACGCCGACGGCGCGCCCGTCGCCGAGACGGACGTCGAGCTGATCGCCCCCTCCGACCAGGGCACCGTCACAGGCGGTAGGACGGACGCGGACGGCAACTACACCGCGACCGTCGCGCCCAACGGCGCGTCCGACTCGGTCGTCGTCAAGGCGAACGTCCCGTCGCTCAGCATCAGCTCCGAGCCCGTGACCGTCCAGATCAACCGCGGCGAGACCGTGACGGCGATGACGGCCAGCCGGACCACCCTGGACGAGGGCCAGCCGCTCACCCTGACCGGCAGCGTCACCTACAAGGGCGCGGCCGTCCCGGGCGGCAAGGCCGTCATCGGCCAGACCCGCGACGCCGACTGCACCGCGCCCCCGATGGCTCCGCAGCTGCTCACGGTCGGCGCGGACGGCAAGTTCAGCACGTCGGTCAAGCCGTCCTGCGGCGGGGTGTTCTACGTCGACACCACCCCGGACGGCCTCTACAAGGGCGGGCGGTACACGCTCGGCCACACCACCGTCCGGTACGCCGGGAAGCTCGCCTTCTCCGCCACCATGGACGCCTACGGCCAGGTCACGGCCTGGACGACCATGACCTCGCCGTCCAACGGCGGGACGTCCAACAAGCGCAAGGTCGTCCTCGAGTACTCCAGCAACGGCACGACCGGCTGGAAGACGATGAAGACCTTCTCGACGTACAACGCGGGCTACAAGGCCTCGGTGAACGTCTACTACTCGGGCTACTGGCGCTCGCGGTTCGCCGGTGACGCCAACCACGCGCCGGTGGTCTCGCCCACCAGGAAGCTGTGGCGCTGGTCGACGAAGATGTCGAAGCTCGGCGCGTCCAAGACGTCGGTCAAGAAGAACAAGTACATCACCGTCTCGGGCTACCTGTACCGCTGGAACACCGCCAGGAACGGCTACGGCGCGTTCGGCGGGCAGAGCGTCCGGATCATCTTCCGCTTCAAGGGCAAGAAGACCTGGTACCACGTCAAGTGGGTGAAGACGGACCGCAAGGGCCACTACAGCGCGAAGGTCCGCGCCTACGGCGACGGCTACTTCGCGGCGGTCTTCGCGGGGACCGGCGACACGTGGGCCGCGGGCACGCCGAACGACCGGTACGTCAACACCTACGCCGTCCCGTCGCCGGGGCAGCGGTCGGGTCCGGCGCCGGTCATCGACGTCCGGCCGTGGCGGGGCTAGTCGTTCCGAAGTGAACTGAACGGGAGGCCGGGGACGCCGGGTCGTCGCTGATGTGGCAGCGGCCCACCCGGCCTCCTGTAGTCCACGCCCATGGCGTCCAGCCGGGCGTAGTGCTCCTCGCGCATGCGGCGCTCGAAGTCGTCGGGATCGCGCCCCTCGGACGGTGACCAGACCGCCTCGGCGAACGCGGCGAGGCGCGGGAAGACCATGTAGTCGATGCGCTGCTGGTTCTCGGTGTGCTCGGTCCACATGTTCGCCTGGGCGCCGAGGACACGGTGCTCGTGCTCGGTTCCGGCCAGTTCCGGTGGGACGGGCTCGAACGCGTACACGTCCCGCAGCGTTTTCACCGTGCCGAACGCGACCGGCTCGTCCGGATGGTCGCTCTGCCGGTGGTCGAAGTAGACCTCCTGCTTCGGGCACATGACGACGTCGTTGCCCGACAGCGCCGCGGTGACGCCTCCCTCACGTCCGCGCCAGCTCATCACGGTCGCCCCCTCGGCGAGTCCGCCTTCGAGGATCTCGTCCCAGCCGACCAGGCGGCGTCCGCGCTCGGCCAGCCAGCGGTCGAAGTGGCGGATGATCCAGGACTGCAGGCCGTCCTCGTCGCCGACTCCGAGTTCCCGGATCCGCTTCTGCGCCGACGGCGACGCCTTCCACTCGTCCTTCGGGCACTCGTCGCCGCCGATGTGCACGAAGCGGCCGGGGAAGATGTCGAGCACTTCCTCCAGGACGCCCTCCAGGAACCGCAGCGTCTCCTCGTTCGCGTTGAGGACGTGCGGGTTGATGCCCCAGTCCGTCTTCACGCCGAGCTCGGCGGTGTCGATGACGTCGGTGTTGCCCAGCTCCGGGTAGGCGGCGATCGCGGCCTGCATGTGCCCGGGAAGGTCGATCTCGGGAACGACCGTGATGTGCCGCTCCGCCGCGTACGCCACGATCTCGCGGAGGTCGTCCTGGGTGAGGAACCCGCCGTGCGGACGGTCGTCCCACAGCTCGGGGCCGTGCCGGCCGATCCTCGTCCTCGGCCGGGACGACCCCACCTCGGTCAGCCTCGGGTAGCGCTTGATCTCGACGCGCCAGCCCTGGTCGTCGGTCAGGTGCAGATGCAGGACGTTCAGCTTGTGCGCGGCGATCAGGTCGATGTACCGCAGGACGCCGCTCTTGGGCGTGAAGTGCCGCGCGATGTCCAGCATGAACCCGCGCCATCCGAAGCGCGGGGCGTCCTCGATGACGACCCGTGGCAGCTCGCGCGGTTCCGGCCGTCCGGCCTGCCGGAACGCGTCCGGGCCGAGAAGCTGGCGGAGGGTCTGGCGGCCCCAGCACACCCCGGCCTCGTCCCCGCCGACGATCTCCACGGTCCCGTCCGCCTCGACCGTCAGGCGGTATCCCTCAGGCGGCAGCCCTGCGTCGACGCGGGCTCGGACCGTTCCGGCGAACGGCACGGTGCCGTTGCCGATAGGGGAAGTGATTCGGACGGGGCGGGGCACCAGGTTCGCGATCGTCACGATGAGGTCCTGTCCGGGCCTGTATTGCCCCAAACCGGGACTCAGTGCTTGCCGACGTGGCGCGGCGTCGCTGGGGTGTCCAGCGAAGGGCGAGCCGATGGACGGGACGCGGCGCGCGGGATTTTGGCCACTCTTGCCATATTTCGGACGCGCCAGGTTGGTGACCATGAACGGGTTCGTCCCCTCGCCAAGGAGGCCCCGTGAAGCAGCTCACGAAGAAGGGCGCCCGGTCGTCCCGGTCGTCTCTGCCATCCCGGCCGTCGTGGACCAGGCGCGCCGTCATCACCGCCGTCGCCGCGGCGTCCGTGGCCGGCGCCGCGGTCGACGTCCCGGCCGCGAACGCCTCGGTCTACCCGACGTGCACCATGTCCAGTTGCGCGGACGGCAGCGCGGCGGCGTCGGTCTGGGCGTCGAAGGGCTGGCCGTCCAGCAGCGGCTGGTACGCGTGGCCGGACGGCCGCTACAACTACACCGGCGGCGTGTTCCAGAACCGCGAGGGCCAGTTGCCGAGCGGCGTGTCCTACCACGAGTACGACGTCTACTCGCGGGCCAAGGGCGCCCAGCGGGACGCGTACCGGATCGTCCACAGCAGCACCGGCAAGGTGTACTACTCGCCCGACCACTACGCGAACTTCTACCTGCTCAGCAAGTGAAGCCTGAGCGCTAGCTGGAGTTCCAGCGCGCGGGACGGGCTGTTCCAGTCGTCGCCGAGGAGCTGCCGCACGCGGTCGAGCCGCTGCACGACCGTGTTGACGTGGACGTGCAGCGCCCGCCTGGCCTCGGTCAGGCTCGCGCCGCTGCGGTAGTAGGCGTCCAGCGTCCGGACCAGCTCCGTCCCGCGCCGCCGGTCGTAGTCGATCACCGGCCCGAGGACGTCGCGCACGTACCCCTGGACGTCCGCGCGGTCGCCGAGCAGGACGCCGAGGAAGCCGAGCCCGGACGGGTCCGCGCCGTCGCCCGCCCGGCCGAGCGTGTGGAGCGCGCGGACGCACCGCAGCGCCTCCTCGTACGCGGCCGGAAGCCGCGCCGGTCCCGTCACCGGATCGGACGCGCCGGTCGTCACCGGGACACCGCCCAACGCCTCGCCCAACTCCCCCGACAACGTCTGCGCCAGCGCACCGGACGCGTCCGTCGGCGCCAGGAGGACGACGTTCCCGTTGTGCGTCCCCGCGAGCCCTCCCAACGCGCGCGCACGACGCGAGACCTCGGTCAGCAGCCTGTCCCGCCTGGAGGCGTCGCAGTGCAGGACGAACACCGCGTGCGCACGAGTGAAGACCACACCGAGCTTGCGCGCGCGAAGCGTCAGGCTGTCGGCGCTGCCTCCGGTCAGAAGGTCTCCCAGGAGGTCGCCCCGGACGCGGTCCTCGGCCTCCGCGACGGACCGGCGCAGCAGCAACAGCAGCGCCGTGACCAGGCCCGCGCGCTCGAACAGCCGCCGGTCGCCGTCGGTCAGGTCCGGCCGTCCGAGCAGCGCCATCGTGCCGAGCGGCTCCGCGCCCGCGAGCACCGCGTAGATCCACGTGCCGTCCACCGGGACGGCCTGCACGCTCGCGCCCGACGCCGCCACGCCCTCGGCCGGCGGGACGAACGGCTCGGCGGCGACCCGCGCGACCTCCGCGCCGTCCGCGTCGTGTACGACGAGCCCGCCGCCGAGCAGCGCGACGATCTCCCGCGCCACGTCCGTCGCGTCCCCGCCGCGCAGCACCAGCTCGGTCAGCCGGTCGTGGATCGCGGCCGCGCGGCGCATGTCCGCGCTGCGCGCGCGGGCCGTCTCGGTCGCCGCGTTCAGCTCGGTGAGCGTCGCGCGCGTCTCCTCCAGCAGCCGCGCGTTGTCGATCGCGACGGCGGCGTGGTCGGCGAGCGAGGACAGCAGCGTCACCGCGTCCGGGTCGAACTCGCGGGGCCGCCGGTCCGCCGCGTACAGCACGCCGATCACGCGCGTCCCGACCCGCATCGGGACGCCGAGGATGCCGCGCAGCCCCTCCTCCCCGACCGCGTCGTCGATCGTGGTGGTGTGGTTGAAGCGCGTGTCGGTGCGGTAGTCGCGGCTGGCGTAGGGGAGCGCGGTCTGCGCGACGAGACCGCCGAGCCCCTCGCCCATGCCGAGCCGGAGCTGATGGAACTTCGCGGAGACCGAGCCGTCGGTCACGCGCATGTAGGTGTCCCCGGCGACCGGATCGTTGATCGTCAGGTACGCGGTGTCGGTGCCGAGCAGCGTCCGCGCGCGGTGCACGATGGCGCGCAGCACGGCGTCCAGGTCGCGGAGCGCCGCGAGGTCGCCCGCGCTGTCGAACAGGGCCGCCAGCTCCCGTTCGCGCCGCCGGTGCTTCTCCAGCGTGCGGCGGATGTCGAGGGCCGTGCGGGTCGCCTCGTCCACGAGCGCCTGCTCCTCGGGGCCGACGCCGGCGGCGCGCGCCTCGGCGGCGGGGCGCGCGAAGTCCTCGGCGGGCGCGCCGTCCGCGAGCATGCCGAGCAGCGCGCGGGTCGCCGCCAGCGCCGCCAGGGCGGGATGGTCCATGCGGGTCATCGTCGCAGCCTTCCGGCCGGGGCCGTCCGCTTTAACGGACGGCCCCGGCGGCACGGGCCCGGGATCAGGACGCGCGGACCGTCACCGCGGCCGGGCTCTCCGCACCCGACTCGGACCGCGCGAGGTCGCGGCCGCGGGTCTCCCGAGCGACGGCCACGGTGAGCGCGGTGACGACGGCGGCCAGCCCCATGTAGACCGCGATCGGCACGGCCGAGTCGTACTCCTTCAGCAGCTCGACCGCGATGATCGGCGCGAGCGCGCCGGCCAGGATGGACGAGAGCTGCGACCCCATCGACGCGCCCGAGTAGCGGACCCGCGTGTCGAACAGCTCCGACACGTACGCGGCCTGCGGCCCGTACATCGCGCCGTGCAGGACGAGCCCGACCGTCACCGCGACCGTGATCGTCGCGAACGACCTCGTGTCGAGCAGGGTGAAGAACACGACCGTCCAGAGCGCCATCCCGCCCGAGCCGATCAGCATGACCGGACGCCGTCCGATCCGGTCCGACAGCGCGCCCCAGGCCGGGATCACCAGGAAGTGGACCGCCGACCCGATCAGCACGGCGTTCAGCGCGGTGCTCTTCGGCAGCTTCAGGTGCTGGGTCACGTACACCAGCAGGAACGAGGTGATGATGTAGTACGAGATGTTCTCGCCGAACCGCGCGCCGATCGCGACGAGGACCTGCCGCCAGCCCGTCCGGAACACGTCCACGACCGGCATGCGCTCGTCCGCGCGCTCCTGCTTCTTCGCCTCCAGGAACAGCGGCGACTCGCTCACCGACACCCGGATCCACAGGCCGATCACGACGAGCACCCCGGACAGCAGGAACGGCACGCGCCACCCCCACGAGCGGAACGTCTCGTCCGACTGGACGGCCGCGAGCAGCGCCAGCACGCCGGTCGCCAGCAGGTTCCCGCCCGGCGCGCCGGACTGCGGCCACGACGCCCAGAACCCGCGCTTGCGGTCCCCGCCGTGCTCGGACACGATCAGCACCGCGCCGCCCCACTCGCCGCCGAGCGCGAACCCCTGGACGAGCCGGAGCGCGGTCAGCAGCAGCGGCGCCCCGACCCCGAGCGTCGCGTAGGTCGGCAGCAGGCCCATCGCGAACGTCGCGCCGCCCATCATCAGCAGGCTGAGGACCAGCAGCTTCTTGCGCCCCACCCGGTCGCCGAAGTGGCCGAACACGACGCCGCCGAGCGGGCGCGCCGCGAACCCGATCGCGTAGGTGAGGAACGCGATGAGCGTCCCGGTGAGCGGGTCCGCCTTGGGGAAGAACAGCTTGTTGAAGACGAGCGCGGCGGCGCTGCCGTAGAGGAAGAAGTCGTACCACTCGATCGTGGTGCCGATGAGGCTCGCGCTGACGATCCGCGCGATGCCCTTCGAGCGCTCTTTCCCGTTTTCGGGCATGGCTGTATCGGGGTGGGACATGGGGGCTCCGTCCTGGGCTGAGGATGGGGGACTGCGGATGCCTATGGGGAGGTGGGGCGCCGAAGCTGTTCGGCGGAGGTCATTGGGCGGAGGTCATTGGGCGGTCCAGCCGCCGTCCATGGTGAGGGACGTGCCGGTGACGAAGCCCGTGTCCGGGCCGCAGAGCCAGAGCACGGCGGCGGCGACCTCCTCCGGCTCGATCAGGCGCTTCACGGGGGTGCGGGCGAGGAGGACGTCGTCCACGACCTCGTCCGGCGGAACGCCGTGCACGGCCGCCTGGTCGCGGATCTGGCCCTCCACGAGCGGCGTCCGGACGTAGCCGGGATCGACGCAGTTGCTCGTGACGCCGTGCGGCGCGCCCTCCAGCGCGGCGACCTTGCTCAGGCCTTCCAGCCCGTGCTTGGCCGCGACGTAGGCGGACTTGTAGGCGCTGGCGCGCAGGCCGTGGACGCTGGAGATGTTGACGACGCGTCCCCAGCCCTGCTCGTACATGTGGGGGAGCGTCCGCCGCATCAGCAGGAACGGCGCGGTCACCATCACCTGCTGGATGCGGACGAACCGCTCGACGGGGAACTCGGGGATGGGCGCGACGTGCTGCAGCCCGGCGCTGTTGACGAGGACGTCCGCCGCGGCGGGCAGCGTGTCCACGGCGGCCGGATCGGCGAGGTCCGCGACGTGCGCCCGGCCGCCGACCAGCTCCGCGACCGCCTTCGCCGCCTCGCCGTCCAGGTCCACCACGTGCACGTCGGCCCCGGCGGCGGCGAGGGCGAGCGCGCACGCCCGGCCGATGCCGCTGCCGCCGCCGGTCACCAGCGCGGTCCGGCCGTCGAGCGGTGGTGTTCCCGCAGGCCAAGAGTTCGTCATGGCCCGAACTGTAAGGTGGGTCACACGCGCTGCCCATGGTGTCCGCCCACACACTCTGTCCGTTACGAGTGGGGGTTCATCACAGAGTGCAGGACGTGAGGAGGCTCGCGGCGTCCCCGGCGGGACGCGGGATCGTCCGGCTCGCCGGCGGGGCCTCGCCGCGTCCGAGCCAGCGTTCGAGCGCGGTGAACGCCGACCGGTGGCACGGGACGAGCGGCCGCAGCCGGTCCGGGAAGGCGTCGAACAACGAGTCCACGTGCGTCCCGTCCTCGACGCGGTAGTAGCGGAACATCGCGCCGCGCCCCTGCGCGCGCACGAGCCGGGCGTACTCGTCGGAGTCCTGGCTGATGGGAAGCAGGCCGTCCAGGGTGCCGTGGATGGTGATGAGCGGCTTGCCGATGCGTCCGGTCAGCGCCACCTTGGCCACCGCCCTGTGCACGCTCGCCGGGCGGCTCGCATAGTCGTAGTCCTCGTCCGCGCCCGTGTAGCTCGGGTCGAACTCGGCGCGGTAGATGCGCTGGGTGAGTGCCCAGTAGTACTGGCTGTAGAACGGCCACAGGAACTCGGATTCGGCCGGGAAACCGGCCTTCACCACAGCGTTCTTGTCCTGCGGGTAGGCGCGCAGTGCCGGAGGCAGGAAGGTGAACAGGTTCGGGCCGTTCGTGCGCCAGAGCGTGCCCTCCCAGTCGACTCCCCCGTCGTACAGCTCGGGATGGTTCTCCAACTGCCAACGCACGAGGTAGCCGCCGTTGGACATGCCCGTCACGAGCGTTCGGCGCGGCTTCTCGCGGTACCTCTGCTGGACGACCTTCTTGGCCGCCCGCGTCAGCTGCGTCAGGCGGAAGTTCCATTCGGCCATGGCATCGCCCGGCCGGCGGCCGTCCTTGTAGAAGTCGGCTCCGGTGTTGCCCTTGTCCGTGGCCGCGAACGCGTATCCGCGCGCGAGCACCCAGTCGCCTATGGCGCGGTCGTTGGCGTACTGCCCGCGCACGCCGGGCGTGCCGGACACGACCAGCCCGCCGTTCCAGTGCTCCGGAAGCCGGATGACGAACTGCGCGTCGTGGTTCCAGCCGTGGTCGGTGTTGGTCGTGGACGAGTCGGGGAAGTACCCGTCGATCTGCACACCGGGCACACCGGTCGGCACCGGCAGGTCCTTCGGCGTCAGTCCCGACCAGTCCGCCGGAACGGTGTGCCCGGACGCCACCGTGCCCGCCGTCGTCAGCTCGGAAAGGCACGCGACCTGCTGATACTGGGCTCCCGGAACCGTGATCCCGGCCGGACAGGACTCGGCTCGCGCAGGCGTGAATGCGGGCGTGGACGCGTACACGGGAGTGGGTGCGACGACCACGCCTGCCGCGACGAGCAGCGTGGTCAGTGACGATTTGAGCGGCATCGGGGGACCTCCGTGGAGAAGGGACGGATGCCGCGGACGCTAGATCGCCCCGCCGCGACGCGACATGTCCGCGCCCACCACTGTCAGTCCCCGGCCGGTGTCGCCCGCCGCCACAGCGGGGAGACGAGTGGTGCCATGGCTAAAGGACGAGGGGTGTCGCGACGATGACGCGTCCGCCGCAGAAGCGCTGGTACATCGCCTCGTCCGGCGACGACCACGACGGGTGCTCCTCGAAGGGCAGCCCGGTCGGACGGTCGGCCTGACACAGATCGGCGAGGAGCGCGTCGTCCGGCAGCCGCGCGGCCACGTCCGCGAGCACCGGATCGCCGGAGTTCCGCGCCCGCTCGACGTCGAGGATCTCCGCGACCGCGTCGTCCGCCAGGCGCGCCGCCGCTTCGGGCGTGTCAGTCGAGTAGCCGTCGTCCGCCTCGCTGAAGTCGCCGAAGAACCAGGCCATGAAGGCGGTGTGGAAGTCGTCGTCGAAGGCCTCGGCGTCCCGCTCGGCGTGGCGCACGTACGACGCGACCGTCACCAGCCAGTGCTGCAGCGAGGGCGCGACCATCCGCGCGCCGTGGTTCTCCCAGAACATGAACACCGGTCCCCAGGCGCCGGTTTCGCGGTCGATGTCCACGTAGTAGGTCTCGGCGGCCGGGTTCGAGTGGACGCGCAGGTACGAGCCGGGCTCGCCGCAACGGTCGTCGCAGTCGTCCCTGACCGGCCCGAACTCCTCGCCGCGGTTAAGCCAGAACATCCCGACGTGCCGGTAGAGCCGCCTGATCTTGTCCGGGACGGGGACGCCCCACGCGTCCATGACCTCGTCGCCGAGCGCCTCGTCCAGTGCCGCGTACCCGCCGTCCGCCGCCTCCCGCAGGGCTTGGACGACGTCCTGCCAGGAAGGGGCCTCACCGTTCCACGCCATACGCGGATCTTGCTACAGAACCGGGTGGTGTTCCGGCGAATCCGGCTGATCGGAACTCGAACACGAAAAGCCTTCGAGTGGGTTGTTCATGGATGAGTAAGACGGGTATCCGGTCTTCGGTCCGGGCGGGCCGTACGCCGACCCGCCCGGTCCGATGTGACACTGTGATGATCGGAGTCCTGAGATACCGGGGGCGCGGGTGAAGAAGAAGCGCGGGTACCTGATCTGGCTGGTTCTGCCGCTGGTCGTCGTCGCCGCGCTGCTCACGGTCAAGGACGGCGACTCCGAGAAGCCGTACGCGGTGGAGAAGCCCACGTCCGGGCCGTCCAGCACCGGCGCGGACGGACCGGCGAACGAGCGGTCGCCAGAGCACTACGTCTCGCAGGTGCGCAAGTACGCGCGTGAGGCGCGCGTCGACCCCACGCTGCTGATGGCGATCCTCTACAACGAGAACAACAAGCCCCACGAGCCGGAGCTGGAACGCGCCTGGCAGCGGTTCAAGCCGGATGCCGCCTTCGGCATCGCGAACATGCACAAGGCGGCGTTCAACGAGACCAAGGACGGCCGTCCGTTCGAGGGCCGCCGCTGGGAGGAACTGCCCGACGATCCGGGGCTGGCCGTCCGCGCGGCCGCCTGGTACCTGCACGACCTCGCCCGGCAACTGCCGTCCGAGCGGTCCTCCGACTTGAGCAAGTCGGACCTTCTGGCGCTCGGCTACAACGCCGGCGCGGGCAACATGCGGCTGTTCGCCAAGGGGACGAAGCCGGGCGACACGGCCGCCTCCTACCTGCGTCGCCTGCACGAGAACTGGGGCAAGGCCCAGAAGGCGTTGGAAAGCTAGAGCGGACACAGGTCAAAGGCCGCCGGGACGAGGCCGTCGCGCCGCGAAGTGGCGTCCTGGGTGTCCTGGAGTGGCGTGAGCACGCGGGCTTATCGCCTGGTCGGCTGCGCGGCCACGCTGCTGTTCGTGGCCGTCGTTGCGGGTCACGCCGCAGAAGACGCCCTTCCTGAACCAATGACGCCCTACGGCTGCGCTGGCTGACCAGGTGGACCGGCAACCGTCGGCGGTGCCGGGGTGCTCGGCTGCCCCGAACCCCGTGAGCGGACACGGCTGAGCCTCCGACCAGGCAGAACGTCTGCCCCAGTGACGCCGACGGCAGGCGTCAATCAGCGGCGACTCGGCGCATCGGAAAGTACTTGACGGATCGGAAAGTAGAAAGTAGTTTCCAACATGGCAAGTACTTCACGGGTCAGACAGGAGACGCCATGAACCCCGTGCCCAGCCCCGCCGAGGCCTTGGCCGAGATCGAGCGCACCCAGCAGAAGTCCTATGCCGGGCAGCGTCTCCCGCTCTGGTGGCTGCCCAGCGTGGTAGGCCTGATCACGATCGTGTCGATCGCCATGGAGCTGCACGGCACGGTCCGCTCCGTCCTGCTGATCGTCGCCGGGCTGGGGCTGGTGGCGATGACCGCCCTACTCGCCTACCGAATGCGGGTGAAGAGCAGGCTCCAGGTCTGGACGCCGCGTGCCGCCGGCTGGCTGCTCGTCTGGGTTCTCCCCATCTTCGTGCTCCTCGGGGCCACCCCGCCGCTCGTCTGGCTGGTCACCGACTCCGCGATCTGGCCGAAGATCATCTCTTGGGTCGTGGTCTCGCTCTACGGTGTGCTGACCCTCCGGTGGGCCGAGCGCCGGATGATGGCCGACACGAAGGGAAAGGTCACCCAGTGAACCTCGATCCGGTGATCCACGCCCCCGTGCGGCTCCAGATCGTGTCGCTGCTCGCCACCGCGGCCGAGGCCGAGTTCTCGTTCGTCCGCGACAACCTGGAGGTCAGCGACTCCGTGCTGTCCAAGCACGCGGCGGCGCTGGAGACCGCCGGCTACGTCCACATCCGCAAGGGCCACGTGGGCAAGCGTCCCCGCACCTGGCTGAAGCTCACCGACCAGGGACGCGCCGCCTTCCGCGAGTACGTCGCGACGCTTCAGCAGATCGTCGGCCGGCCTTTGACGGACACCACCCGGGAGGCGAGCTGACCGAACCGGAAGGTCATCCCGGCCGCCACAACCTGCACGCGCGAGTGCCGGCACGCCGAGCACAAGAGGACATGGTTGGCGGGTTCGGCTGATCCAGCCGGGGCCATGTCGGTGTGATGCGGTTGGATTCCGGCATGCCGATCAGTCCTCCGCCGGCGGCGCAGCCTCTCGCCGAAGCCGTCCCGTACCTGTTCCGCTTCAAGTCGTCGCTGGTCAAGCGCTGGTCCCACACCCGGATGCGGGAGTTGTACCAGGAATTCGATCTGGCGACCTACCTCTGGTCTCTGAACCGGGAGTCGGAGGCGGTCGAGATCCTCGACTCGATCACCAACGCGATCCCCAAGTCGATGGGCGACTACAACATCTGGTGCCCAGTCGTCGCGATGCACGCCCTCCAGGCCCGCATCCTGCGCGGCCACTCTGCGGCGGGCACCGGCGAGGAAGCAGACGGTGAGAACGTCTCGACACCCGTCCCGCCGCACGCTGACGACGCCGACCGCGCCAACCCTGAACAGGGACGCCGCGCCGTCCTCCCCGTCCTCCGGCTGGCGGACAACGTCGGTGCCGTCGTCGCAGACCCAGGATTGGCGGACAACCCGCCCTATATCGCGGAGTCCGTGACCGAGGCAGAGGACAAGTTCAAGGCCGCCTCCTCCGAGAAGAGCCGTGCCACCGCCTGCCGGAACCTCTCACGCGCCCTCTGCCCTCTCTTCGTCCGCTCCGAGCTGGCACTCGCCCGGCACCCCTTCAGCGCCTACTACGACCCATCCGAACCCGACCGCCTGATCCAGATTGGCCGCGCTGCCCTGGCCACCCGCCTCACCTCATAACCGCTGAGCAACCCCACGACGGGCCGGCCTCCACTGGGACACGGCTCCGGCGAGAGGCGACCACTGCTCGGCCGCCGCCACCTTGATGCCGGTATGTCGGTGCCCTCGGCGCTGGCATCGCGAGGGCGAACACTCATCCGGCTTGAGGATGGCCAGTCGAGGAGCATCCGTGGCCTGCGGCTCACACATCGGAGAGAACGAAGGTCGAACGTTGATCTCCTGCCCCTCGCGCATGGAGATCCTCATGCGGGCTCGTCGTGGGGCAGCGGGGCCTTGAGCGCCGGGGGGCGGCTCGACCTCAGTCGGTTGGGGACGCGGCGGTGATGAACCGGTTGATGACGGTGGCCCAGTCCGCGTCGTCCACGGGGGCGAGATCCATCATGTTGGTGAAGAGCGTCCCGAGGGCGACCGACAGCAGGAACCGGGCCAACGCGTTGGGCGGAAGGGACGAGTCCACCGAGCCTTCCTGCTGCGCGGCGGCGACCAGGCTCTCCACGGTTTCCAGGTGCGCGGCCAACTCGGCGGAGAAGACCTCCGCCACGCGCGGGTCGCGCCGCGCCGCCGCCGCGCCCTCGACGAGCATCGCGCTGATCTGCCGGGGCCGATGCGGAAGCTCCTCGCCGAGGTGCTGGACGACCTCCGGCACCGGCACGCCCAGAGCGCCGTCGCTGATCAGCCGTGCCAGCTCGGCGGGCATGTGCGACTTGATGGCGTCCGCGAGCAACTCCGCCTTGGACGCGTAACGCGAGTAGATGGCACCGGTGGAGAGGCCGGCGCGTCGAGCGATCTCCCCGGTGGCCGTCCCCGCGTAACCGCGCTCGACGAACACCTCGGCGGCGGCGGCGAGCAGCCGCTCGCGCGCCTCCTCACTCGTCAGCCCGGCCACTCTCCCCATGCCTCTCACCCTAAGCGCCCCACCTCAGCCCCACGCCCGCCGAACCTCCGGCCCGTCCGCCCGACGCCCTGGGCGCGACCTGCCGAAGCGACGATCACGTCGATGTCCTCACGTGAGGGCCGGCCGTTGCTGCCGCTTGGCTCTGCCTTGCTCCAGCCTCCTCGGTCCGTGTTCTCGTCCAGGCGGTGGCGACGGACCGACCCTGCTCCGGCCCATCCCGGTTTCCGGGCCGTCGTGGCCTGAGCCTGGCACTGCTCGGCCTTCGCCCCGGGTGACTTGGCTTCGGGGCGTCTTTATCGCCACGCCCCGGCCTCGGATGTGCGGGGCGCCGCGGGGCGGGGTTTCAGTTGCGGAGGTGGGCGGGGGGAGTGGGAGTGGGGTTCTCCGGGGTGGTGAGCATGCCGGTGCGGTGCCAGATGCGGGCGCTGGGGCCTTCGATCATGCCGATGTCGGTGAGGAAGCCGGTGGCGCGGCGGAAGGCCCAGCGGAGGGTGGCGCGCCGGTGCGGGCTGGTCTTGGCGGTCCGGTAGGCGGCGCGCGGATCGAGGCCGACGGCGCGGTAGACGGCGGGGCGGGTGATGCGGGGGGCCATCCGGAGCGCCACGCCGGCGATGCCGGACGCCTGGACGCGCCGCAACGGACGCGGCGTCGCGACGACCTGGCGCTTGAGTTCCTCGCGCGCGTACGAGATGTGCCGGGCCTCCTCGGTGACGTGGATGCGGCTGATCGTCCGCACGAGGGGCTGGACGCGCTCGTCGGTCATGGTCACGCGCTGGACGGCGTCGGTGACCTCCTCGACGAGCAGGACGGCGGCGAACATCGCCATCGGCGGGTCGACGAGACCGGCGATCTTGCCGAGCTGGAACTCGGGCCAGGCCATCCGGTACGGGCGCAGGCCGGTCTTGCCGATGCAGCGTCCGAACATGGCGGAGTGGCGACATTCGTCCGCCGTCTCGGTGAGGGCGTACGCGATGTGCCGGGAGGTCGGATCGCCCCGGTAGACGTGGCCGAGCAGGCCCTTCATCAGCATGATCTCGGACCAGATGCCGAACGACAGCATGCTGACCAGTTCGTGCTTGGACAGCTCGACGCGTTCCCGGTGGGTCATCCGGTCCCACAGCGGCGTCTCGTAGAGGGAGAGCGTCTCGGGCGGGAGGTAGAAGAGGTCCGGATCGAACGGGACGGTCCAGTCGACGTCCACCTCGGGGTCGTAGGACTTCTTCGCCGACGCCTTCAGGAGGCGTTCCGCCACTCGCTCCCGGTCGCGGAGCTCCACCGTGTGATCGCCGTCCGCGCACCGCACCAGCGCCGTCGTCATGGTCGTCACGCCTCCTGGGAATGGGCCGTGAAAATAGTAGGCAGTATTTTTATTCGGAGGGCAAGGCCCGGACGGGTGTGACGTGCGTCGCGCCGCCCGTCCGGAGCCGGGGCGCGTGACGGGCGGGTCCCCCGGTCGTGTTCACTGTGTGGCAGGGAAACGACCTGCGGAGGGGCGGATGGCTGTGGGAGGTCAGCGGCTGACGGCGACCTGGGCGGGCCCGCGTCCGGACGGACGGCCCGTCGTCGTCACGGGCGTGTTCGACGTCCTGCACATCGGACACGTCCGGTTCCTCCGGGACGTGGCCGAGCGCGGATTCCCGGTGGTGGTCGGAGTCGAGAGCGACGAGCGGGTGCGCGCGTGGAAGGGGCCGGGCCGCCCGGTGAACCCGGCCGCCGAGCGCGCCGAGGTGCTTTCGGCGCTGCGCTCGGTCGTGGGCGCCTTCGTGGTCTCCGGTCCTGCCGCGGTGGCGGGCTGGCGTGACTACGCGGACCTCCTGGCGCCCCTGCAGCCGGTGGCGCTCGCCTATACCGCGGGGGACCCGCACACCGAGGCCAAGCGTCTGGGCGCTGAGGCCATGGGCGCGCAGTCCTGGGAGTTCGGCGTCACCGAGGCCCACTCCACCAGCGCCATGCTCGAGGCCATCACCTCCCTCGGCTGACCCACTCCGCCGCTCGCCGACCGCCCTCCGCGCCCGTCCCGGAGGCGGGGGAAATCCGATTGCGGGCCGTCCACCCGCTTCCTAATGTCGGTTCTGATCAGCGTGTAGCTCAGGCAGCAGAGCACCGGGCTTCTTCCCGGAGGGCGCGGGGGCGGAGCCCGCCACGCTGGCTATGAACATCGGAGAGGGTTACCCGCTCGGGCGCCTCGCGCGCGCCTTCACGACGGCCACTCGGCACGAGGACCCCGCCACCAGGCGGCGCGCGGAGAACCGCGTCCGGGCCTGGACGCGGGTGCTCGACGGGATGGCCGACGGGACGCTCGCCATCGGCAGCCGCACACCGGTGGCAGGACTCCCGGCATGGGTCACCCTCCAGGTCGTCCACGGCGGCTTCGCCACCGGCACTCCCCTGGCGGGTGGGCCGCTACTCCCCCACGAGTCCGCCGTCGCCGCCAACCGAGCCGACGTCTTCGCGCACTACCTCACCGACGCCGGCATCGCCGAGCTCAACGCCATGCTGGACGCGGGGGACTACGAGATCACCGTCCCGGAGGAGTCCGCGCTGCTCACGGTCGCGTGGCTGCTGCGCGACGGCGACCGGACCGCCGCGCTCGACGTCCTGGACGAGATCGCACCCTTCGCGGACCGCCTCAGGTTCGTCCCCCGCCGCCACCCCGGCCGACCACAGCGCGACCCGGAGCATGTCTTCAGGCGCTCGGTCGGTGAGGTGCGCGCCGCGCTTCTCGCCCGCCGCACGCCTCCCGCGATCGACGCGATGCACGAAGCGCTGAACGTGTGGAATCCCTTCGCCGATCGCCTCCTCACGCACTGGCTGACCACGGTCGTGGACGGTCGCGTAGCCGCCGCCTATCCCGAGGACTGGGCGGAGCGTTCTGCTGCCCTCCTCTCCGAATACAGCGCCCTGGCCGCCGCGCACCGGCTGTGCTCGAAGCATCGCCGCCCGAAGGAGAACGCGGCGATCCTGCGCACCGCCATGGAGGACGTCCTCGGCGGCCGGACCCCGAAGCGTGGCCTGCTCCAGCACGCCGTCGATTCGATGGTCGCCCGCCGGGGGACCCCTGGCTCCCCCGAGCACTCCGCCCTCCGCGAGCGCCAGGCCGCCGACGCCGCCCGTCCTGTCCACCGCAGGCTGGCCGAGATCGCGGCCGACCGCCTGGCGGCTCTCCCCCAGGACGACGGCCTCCCTGACACCACCTCCTTCATCCATCCGGTGACCCAGGACGAACACGCTCGTTCCCTCCACGACACACCCGTCAGCCGAGAGGACGCCCCTCTCCCGACCAACAACCGGGACCGCGTGCCTCCCCCCACCCCTGGCGACACTCCTCAACTCCCCGCCAAGGACACGCCGCCCCCCAGCGGATACGAGGCAGCCACCTCGCCCCAAACCCCAGGCGAGGCGGCCACCCCCACCCAGAATCCAGGCGAGGCAGCGACCTCGGTCTACGGCCCCGGCGAGGCAGCCACCCCGATCCAGAATTCAGGCGAGGCAGCCACCTCAACCCAGAATCCAGGCGAGGCAGCGACCACGAACTACGGCCCAGGCGAGGCGGCCACCCCGGCCCAGAACTCAGGCGAGGCGGCCGTCCCGAGCCAGAACTCAGGCGAGGTGGCCGCCTCGGCCCAGTGGTCGGCCGAGGCGGCCGTCCCGAGCCAAGGGCCGTGGGATGCCCACGGGCGGTATCTGGGCGACGCTCCTGGGCAGTCTCTCGACCAGGCCAATGGCGTGCGGGCGGGGCGTCCGGGAGTCCCTGTCGGGACCGTGATGCCCGACGTGGTGCTGCGGACGGTCGGGCAGGGGTTGAGGGCGCCGATCGAGACGTTGGTCGAGCGGCGGATCGTGGCATCGGCGGAAGTGCTGGCGGGGCTCGTTCCGCAGCTTGTGGCGTCCACCGTGGCGATGGACTACGCCGACGAGCGTTTGGCGACGCTGGTGTCGGCGGGATACCGGGCGTTCCGCAAGCGGCGTTCGTTGCTGCTGGTGAACCTGGAACACCAGGTGCGGTTCGAGGAACTGCCCTGGGTACGGGCGATCGAGTCGCGGCGGGGGAGCGGCGGTGACGCGGCGCGGGCGGCCGCGCGGACGGCGCTGACCCGGCTCGGCGAGCTCACCCTCACCGCGTTCCCGGGGACGATCATCCCGAACCGGCTGGTCACCGAGCTCTCCGCACTCGCCCGGCAGGCCGGCCTCGACGCGCCGTTCGTCGAGGAACTCGCCGCGGACATCTTCATGGACGACTTCTCCCCGAAGTTCGTGCGGGCCGCCGAGATCGCCGCTGAGCTGCTCGACGGCTCGCTCTACGTCCGCTACTACGGCATCGACACGGCGCACCTGTGGACGCTGCGGACCGCGCACGGGGCCGCCTCGTCCGACACGCCACCGAAGCGCGAGCCGCGGACGCCGAAGGCAGGGGCGCGGAAGGCGCATGCCGGTCTCACCTCCGATCCGGAACGGGACGCCGCGAGGGAGTTCGCGGCGTTGTGCAAGGCGCGCGCGGGAGCAGGGGGCGGGTCGTGGGTGGCCGCGAACGGACGGGTCATCGAGCAGTCCCAGATCCTGACCACGCACAATCTCGCCGTGCTCGTCGGGCCGGCCGGCGTGTCGCCCGGGCCTGGCTGGCCCGAGCTGGCGCGCCGCGCCTTCACCGTGATGTGCGACCGGCTGCTCACCGCGCACCGGTCGGCACTGCCGCTACGCGCCGTCAAGGACGCGGCGTACGCGTGGCGGCAGGCGTTGTTCTACCTGTCCATGGCCGGTGACACCGAGGCCCGGGCCTTCGCCCTCTGGGCCCGCGACGAGACCGACCGGGTGTTCGGACCGGTGGCAGCCCGTACGGCCGCGCCGACGGCCGCACTCGACCGGGTGCTCGCGGGGCTGGACCACGTCCTGGACGGCGGCGGGCTGGACGGGGACGACGGGTACCCGCGCCGGTTCCTGGGCTGGTCCGGCCGCTGGATCCTCGGCCGCTGACCACCTGTCAGAACTGGGGACGGAACCTTCGCCCCGCTCCCGAGATCCAGTGTTCCCGCAGTGTGCGCCCAGTGAAAGCGCGTCCACAGATTGTGGATAACTCGCGGACGGGAGTCCCTCGCCTACACGCCGCCACCCCACCCTAGGGCCCCGTCGGCCGCCCGACGATCAGCTCCCGCGTGTCGGGTGGTGAGGCCTGTGGATGCGGCGCACAGTGTGATGCACAAGAAGATGATCTGGGGATGCGGCTGGGGATTTCCGGTGGGCGGACGGTTTCCACCGGATGCGGGAGACTGTGGAGGCCCGCTGCCCACAGGCTGTGCATGAAGGCGGCACGACCCGGGCGGGGACTCCTTCCAGCGCTGGTCAGAACGTTATCCACGGGGTGGATAACCGGACGCCGCCTGGGGGTGACTCTGGGGATGCGCGGTGGACGGCGGACATCCCCTTCTCTGCACAGGTTGTGCACCGAAGTTATCCACAGGCTGTGGAAGACGGTGGACTCGCCGAGCGTCGCCCACAGCTCGTCCCCAACGTTGTCCAGAGGCGCCGCTCGGTGCGCGAAACCCCGGCCAACTGGGGATTTCCGTGTGGAGAAACACCCCGGAACCCCTGCCCACGCAGCCGAAAAGCTGTGCAAACCGTCGTCCCCGCCCTGTGGATGAACCCCCTCGCCGCCGTCGCCGTCCCCTGCGAGTCAGAAATCACCCGGACGCTCCGAAAGCAGCGTCCGCACCCGCTGCACACGCCGAAAGGCAAGACCGATGCCGGACACGACATCCGCCTCGGTCACTCCGCCGTCAAAGGCGCCGACATCACAACCCGGCCCGCCACAGGAGCAGGATCAGCGAGGAGAGGGCCAGGCCGGCCGCGCCCAGCGGCACCGCGCCCAAGGTGATCAGAAGGGTGCACCCGGCGGCCGTCGCGGCCGCCACCAGCAGCAGTCCGAGCCGGCCCGAGGACTCCGGACCGTCCGCCGCCTCAGGCCGCAGTTCCCGTTCCCAGAGACCGAAGTCGTCCTGTGCGCTCATCGGGACTCCCTGACGTCGTTGCCCGGATTATCCGGCCGATCGGCGTCCGAAACGAGGTGGCGGGCCCGCCACAGCACCCGCACCGTCCTTGGACGGCGCGTCCGATAACGGCACATGGGGTGCGGATCGCTCGGCCCGGGTTGCTAGGCTGCGGAGAACCTGGGGGAAGAGTCTCCTGACACCCATGTCCCTCGGGTTGGCTTCATAGTCGAGGTGAAGGGGTCCCCACCGTGAAGAAGCTGCTTGTTCTGGCCGTCGTGGCTCTTGGCGGGTTCGTCGTCTGGCGTCGTCTGCAGCAGGACCGGGCGGAGCTGGACCTGTGGACCGAGGCCACGTCCACCGACAGCTGAACCGATATACGCCGTGCATGGCCCCGGCGTGACCGGGACGGACAGCCGTCCCGATCCGCCGGGCCAAGGCGTACCCGGCCGTGCACGGCACCCCGATAACCGGGCGCGTGCGATGCCCGTCCCCCGGTAAGCTTTGACCCGCCGAGGGGCCTTAGCTCAGTTGGTAGAGCACCGGCTTTGCAAGCCGGGTGTCAGGGGTTCGAATCCCCTAGGCTCCACCTGCGAAAACACCCCCGACCAGATCATGGTCGGGGGTGTTCGTGCAATTAGCGTGCAATTAGGCCACCGGGACCAGCGCCCCCGCCGGACCGTCGTCGTCCTCGTCGTCCGTGGCGTCCTGCGCGTGAACCGCCTTGATCCGCTCGTGGATGGCCGCTGCGATGGCCTGCCCTGCCGTGGCGGTCTCGTGCTGGTAGATCATGGCCGCGCGCGGTGAGTCCTGCCCCATCCGTGCCATGAGGTCACGCAGGCTCGCACCGCTACCGGCCGCGAGGGTGTTGCCCGTGTGCCGCAGGTCGTGGAAGTGCAGTTCAGGAACGCCGACAGCTTCGACGGCCCGTGCCCAGCGGGAGCCGCGACGGAAGTTCGCGCGCCGGTAGACCTTTCCCTTGGGGGTCGTGAAGACCAGGGCATCGAGTTCTGGACCGGTGAAGCGGTCCAGGTGATCGAGGATTGCCGGAAGGATCGCGCGGGGGAAGGACACGGTGCGGACGCCAGCACGGGACTTCGGCGGACCAAGCTCCAACGCCGAATTATCGAGTTCGATGTATTGCCGGGTGATGCGCACCGTGCAGGCTGTTGTGTCGACGTCGCACCGCCGTAGGGCGATTGCCTCTCCCCAGCGGATGCTAGTGAAAGCGACGAGCAGGATCAGCGCCCGGTACCGGTCGTCGTGCTCATCCTGAACTTTCCCGGCGAGAAGTAGCTTCCAGAGTTCGCGTTCAGCCGCGTCCCGGTCGGGAAAGGTGCTTGGCATTGCACACCGGGCACCGTTAACGCCGGTGTAGTGCACGCGGTATTCCCCGGATGGCGTTTGGCGGATGTTGGCGACCGGTCGAGAGCCGACCAGATCGGAGAGCTGGTAGACCTGACCGAGCGTTAGCGTCGGCCGCTCGGCGGGGTTCTCGTCTCCCGCTCCTTTGATCCGGCACGGGTTGCGCCGAATGATCTCGTCCTCGTTCACGGCCGTCATGAACACCGCGCGCAGCAGCCGGTACGCCTTGGCCGCAACGGATTCCGAGACACCCTCAGCGAGGAGCGCGACACGCCAGCTTCGGATCATGCTGCTACGCACGTCACCCACCGAGATCTCCCCGAAGTGCGGCGCGATGTGCAGCCGCAGGAGCCGCCGGTACAGCTCCACCGTGCGAGGACGCAGCTTCGGGCGCTCATTGATCCACGTCTCGATGTATGCGACGAGCTTGACCTTGGCCAGCTCCGGGTCGATCCAATCCCCCTGGAGCATCTGCGCCTCAATCAGCGTGAGCCACTGTTCGGCGTCGCTCTTCCGGACGAACGTCTCTGGGGCATAGTGACGCTTCCCGGTCGGGCCGAGATAACTCGCCTGATAGCGCCCAGAAGGCAACTTGCGGATCAGTCCGAAACGCCGATGACCCTTCTTGTTACCTCTCGCCATTACGCCACCCTCCGAACGGTCGAGACGGTGAGGGGTTCGACGAGACCCTTCGCGATGAATTCGCGTGCGGCGGATTCGGGGATGCGGACGAAGCGTCCGAGCTTGACGAAGCGGATGCGTCGTTCGGCCACGAGCCGCCGGGGGAAGCGTTCGGAGGTGTTGAACACCACGGCCGCTTCGGCGATGGTGAGCAGCCGTTCCCCAGCCGCAGACGACGGAGACGACGGCGTTTGTGTGTGCTTGGTGGTCACGCTGCCTCCTTGGTTGCCGAGAGTTCTGGGGTGGCCTGTGCGAGCTGTTCGCGTCGCTTGACGCGTTCGTTGATCAGCAGCAGTAGGCGGTGTTCGAGTGATCGGACGTCGGGGTCTGCGGGTCCGGCGCGTTCCCAGGCGTAGCCGGGTCCGGTGTCGGTGTTGGTTGCCGAAATCCCGGCCTCGGCGAGGCGGGCGAGGACCCAGGCTTTGCGGTCGGCTTTGTGGTCGGCGAGGGTCTTGCCGGACCACTTGCGGGAGACCAGGACGCGCCGTCCGCCGTAGCCGAGGTGTTCGCGCTTGTGTGCTTTGCCTTTGCAGAACCCCGGCACCAGGCCCGAGCGGGGGTTCTTGGGCTGGACGCCGTAGCGGAGCCAGTTCGCACAGGTCGGGGAGCACGGCTCGTAGCGGAGGGCGTCGGCGAGGCGTTCGACGTGGGCTTTCTGCCGGTCGGTTTCGGGTTCGTGGCAGTCGGCGACGCTCTTGACCAGGTATTTGGTCAGGTAGCCGATGCAGCGCCGCGCGTCGGGGGTGTCGGCAAGGACGCCCTGTGCGTCGATCTGGCGTCCGAAGCGGACGACGTGCAGGGGTTCGGCGTTGTCGTCTTCGCCAATGGCGTCCAGGGCCTCGTCCCAGGTGGGCAGGGCCGCGCCGGTGTCGGGGTCGAGGTATCCGCCCTGCCCGTCGTCGCCCGCCGCGTCGTCCCAGGCCGGGAGCCGGTCGTTGGGGTAGACGACCCGATCAGTTGAGGGCCACCACACCTGGTGATATGTGGCCGCGACGACCTGACGCAGTTCGCGGCGGGAGATGGTTCCGCGTATGGCCATGTGCAGGTGGGGGGCGAGTCGGCGTTGGGGTTCGACGGCGGCGAAGTACTGGACGTCGTAGCCGACGAACCGGCGGAGGTTCTGAACGAACCGGTCGATCAGCTTGCCGAAGTGGATCGCATCGCGTGCGGCCCGCCGGTAGTCGTACCCGTCCGGATCGACCGGGGTCCCGTCTGAGTGGACGCGCCCGTAGGTGTCGAGGGTGAGGGTGAGGAAGATCGACGGCCGGAAGGTCTTCCCGCCGGGTGCGGTGAAGGTCTTGCCGACCGTGCGGGCATCGACGGGACGGCGGGGAAGGTCGGGGGCGTCCTGACGCCGCCGCGTGGATCGGGTACGTCGGGCGGGTTGGTCGCCGGTTTTGAGGGTGCCTCGGACTCCGGCGCGTTCGATCTCGACGTCGAGTTCGGCCAGCAGCCCATCCCAGAACCCGACCGGTTCCCCGTGTGCGGTTCCTTCGGCTTCGGCCCGGTCGCGTTCGGCCTGTGCGTGGGCGCGCAGTTCCATCAGGTTGCGCTGTTGCTCGGCCGGGTCCTCGCGGACGATCTCCGGTTCGGTGTCCAGGTGCCAGCCCTGGGAGCACTGGACGGCGCGGAGCTTGCGCTTGCGCTCAGCGCACGGAGGGCAGACCGAGGCGAGGGTGTGCCCGCACGGGACGTAGACCACCTCGGACGCTCCGGTGTGCAGGTCCACGCGCCGCATGGGCACGGGGCGGATGCACACGCCGTGTTCGAGGGCGACGGCCTTCACCAGGTCCCGCGCCAGCGGAGGCAGCACCTTCACTCGCCCGGTCTGCTCGGCCGGTTCGGCGGAGGCGTCGGGGACGTCCGGGGCGTCGAGGGTGGGTTGTGTGTGCTTCATCGGGCGTCACCTCCCGTCGTCTCGTGCTGGTTGATCAGGCGGAGTTCGGACAGACGGCCGTCGGCGAGCAGCACCAGGACGACGGCGTTGCAGGACTGGCAGGTCACCCGGTCGCCGTCCCGGTCGGGCCGGTAGGCCAGCCACGAGGGGTTCAGCCGGTTGCAGGCGGGGCAGCGCAACGGGTCCAGCCAGTGCCGAGGGGCGCTCACGCGGCAGCTCCGGGACCGAACGTGCCGTCGTCCTGGTCGTCGTCTCGTTCGTCGTTGGCCAGGGCGTAGGCGACCATGGCGCGGATGTCGTCGTCGGAGACGTAGGCGGCCCGGACGCGAACCGGGTCGGGGACGGTTTCGAGCCGGACGTAGCCGACGCCCGCGCCGATCTCCGGGACGGTCGAGATCTGGTCGGCGTACGCGCCCCGGTCCCGCGCGCCGTCCCCAAGGATCATGTCCACCTGGTCGGATTCGTCGAGGCGCAGCGCCATCCGGTCGGGGAACAGGTTCCGCAGGTTGTTGACCTCTTTGCGTGCGTCCTGCTGCGCGCCCAGCACTCCGTAGCCGACCGACCGTCCCTGTGAGGCCAGCACCGCCAACGCCGATTCTGCGCGCTTGCGCAGGTCGCGTTCTGGGCAGTAGGCGGTCAGGAACGCCAGCTCATCCACGATGATCAGCCGGAACGGGTGCCGCGTGCTAGGGGTGAATGATCGGACAGCCCCGCCGAACTCGGCCGCGCGGGCGTTCATGTCCTCGGCCGCCGCTTCCAGCAGCTTGACCATCCCGCCCTTCGGGTCATCGGAGTACCGGCCGTACCGCTCGAACAGCGCCCGCCCAAAGCTCAGTTCCATGCGCTTGGGATCGATGGCCCAGACCTCGACCAGCCCGACGAGCATCAGCGGGAGCAGCGCCCGCACCACCGACCAGATCACCGACCCCTTGCCCGAGCCGGTCGCGCCCGCGACCAGGACGTGAGTCCCCTGGACCCGCAGCCGCCACGGAGAACCGTCCTCACACCGCCCGATCTCCAGCCCGCACAGATCCACGGCGGACGCGGCGGGGAGCGGCAGCGCGGAAATCGGGGTGGCCAGGACGTCTTTACGGACGAACTCCAGCCAGACGCGCCCCGGTCGGCCACCGTGCCGGACCCGCACCAGGGAGGAGCCGAAGCCGTGCGCGAGGTTGGCCGTGACGTTCTCCCAGGCATCGGGGGCTTGCCCTTTGAGCATCTGGACGAGCACGCGATCCGACGCCGAGTCGCAGCGGACGCGCTTGATCGACGGCAGGTACTCGCGGCCCTTGTGGGTTCGGGACAGGCCCGCTGTGACGATCACCGGTTGCCAGTCGCGCCGGTAGATCCGGAAGTACCGCCACTTGGCGCGCGCCGGGTAACCGACCCAGTGGAGGAACGAGGGACGATCGGTGTACGCCCAGACGCCGAGACCGGCTCCGGCGAGCAGCACCAGGACGACGGGCAGGGCCCAGCCGTACCGGTAGGCCAGCCACCCCAGACCCGCGAGGACAGACAGCGGGAGGGCGTTGCGGATGGTGAAGACGGTCAGGCGGACCAGGAAGCGGACCAGGTTGACCAGCAGCACCAGGCCCTCGGGCATGTGCCAGACGGGCGGCGCCCACTTGGGGCCCGCGAACGGGTCGGTGGAGGCTTCGACCGCGACGTTCTCGCCAGGACCGAGCTTGCGGAACTCCCATGCCATGATGAGGTCACCCCTTCGGGTTTCGTGGACTTTGCGCAGGTAGAGGAAGCGGACGAGGGGGAAGGGGCGGCGGGAAGGTTGCAGCTTCACGCCGCCCCGCCCTCACCTCGCGCGAAATCGCGGATTCAGGTGACCCGGGTCCACTCGCCCGGGATCGACGGCCACCGCAGCAGCACCGGCACCACCAGCACCGGACGGGCATCGACCTTCGCGGCCAACTCGGCGGACTCGGCCGACTGAGCAGCCAGCGCACACGGCTCGCAGGAGACCCGGCCGCAGTGACGGCCCATGCTGTGACACCACCGCACCGCCCGCCGCGTCTCCAGCCACTCACCCAGCAGCGCCAACCCACCCATCACGCCCAGCGCCATCAGCACCAGGCCCAGCAGGACCAGGCCGCTCACGCCGCACGCTCCGAACCATCCGCGCCGGACCGGTCGGCGGTGTGCTGGGCGTGGAGCTGTTCGACCTTGGCCGCGTAGGCGGTGAACGCCTCGGCCAACTCCCGCGCCGTGGCCACGTCGGCGTCAGTGACCGCCTCTTGCGAGGGCGGGCAGATCGTGACGTGGGCCGACTCCATCGACAGGGAGACCTGAGCGGCGCGCGAGGTGCAGTCCAGCACCGTCAGCGTTTCACCGCCGTACAGGGTGATCCCGATGTCGGGAGCCTTGCCCGGCTTCATCGTGATCGTGGTGTAGGAGGACTCGCCCATCAGGCCGCCCGCCCCTTCCGCGCCGATCGCGCCGTGAGGGAGTTCCGCCCGCTGGCCTTGTAGGCCCGCTCGACTTCGGTCGCGTAGGCGTGTGCCTGCTCGGCCAGGGTCCGGGCGAACTCGACGTCTTCCGGCCGCAGCCGCTCCGGGAGCGTGAGCGTCACCAGGACTCGGCCCGCGATGATCGAGAACAGCGGGGTACGGGCCCGGAAGGTCCGGAACTCACTGGTGGCCCCGGCGTCCACCGGGAGCGTCATGGCGCTCATGCGCCCCTTGCCCGCCCCCATCAGGCCGCGTCCTTGGTCGCCGCCGCCGGACGGGACTTCACGCCACCGGGCGCACCGGCCGGAGCCCGCACCCCACGCGCCCGCCACGAGTAGGCGATCCGAGGACGCTTCCCCGAGTCGTCCACATACGGCGTGACCGTCAGCCCCTCGAACTCACACGGACGGAACGGGCCCATCACCGGCTCGGGCACCACCGGGCAGACCTCGGCGGAAATCTTCACCCTGATCGCGCTGTTCCTGTGGTTGGCCTCGGGGTCGGCGTCGTACACGTCCACCACCCAGACCCGCAGACCGTTCTCCTTGTCGATCTCCTGCCGCTTGGTCTCGAAGTTCTCCAGCGGCTCAGCCGCCGCCGTGGCGAACACCCCGTGGGGGAACACCTCTCCGAAGTTCACCGGGATCCGTCCCAGAACCGCCATGCGCCATCTCCCTTGTCCGCTTGACCTCTTGTCCGGTCAAGCTGATACCTAGAGAATACGCCGTTCACTCGTCCGGACAAGTGAATAAGCATGTGACGTGAGTCACATTCGCTGGACGGGCTAGTCCGGCACGCTGTAGCGGTCCTCCAGATCGTGAAGATGGCCAGGTAGCAGCACCTCAACCCCGAACCGGGAGGCGTCGGCCGCGTCTCGCACAGAGGCAGTCAGTGCGAGCACCGCATCGTTGGGCTTGAGGTCGAGCAACTCGGCCTCATCAGGTCGAGGAAGACGCGCGGTGAGCTGTTCCACGATGTGATCAATGCGCAGGCCCTTGACCGTGCGCAGATGCTCCCGGATGCCCGCCGCGATCGGCTGGTCAGAGTCCAGGTCCGTCCCGTAGGTGAGCGCAGGCGGGAACCAGCACGTCACCAGCTCTGAGGGAATGCCATCCACCACGTTGACCCAGCGCCGCCGGATCATCTGCTCACTCCGGTCCACGCCCATCAGCGCAGCCACACCAGGTGAAACTTCGGCCAGGCCGACGACGACCGGACGCGCCGTCTCCGGCTGCTCCAGCACCGCCAGGCCGGGACGGCTGGATTCTTCCCGTGTGACCGGACGGCCGCGCACGAACGAGCCCCGCCCGTGCTCACGGGTGATCCAACCGTCTTTCTTCAGCAGCTCCAGCGCCCGGACCACCGTGGTACGGCCGACCGCGAACTCACGCACCAACTGAGACTCAGACGGCAGAGCCGCCCCCGGCGTGTACTCGCCATCTTCGATACGACGGCGCAGCTCCAGCACCACGCGCGCATACTTCGGAGGCTCGAATTCCAAACTCGACATGTTGACCACCTGACGGTTCTGCCACTTGAGCGATCGACCGCTCTACCGGCAGCTTATCCACAGGCCAAGCGCAGGTCACGCCCACCAACACGCCGAGGTAGCCAACGCGCCCACTTCCTCACGGTCGGTGCGGCTGTCGCCTCAGTCGCCCCGTGCCGCGCTGGATGCCTGACAGCGGTACGTCTTCGAGGGGGATGCGGATGAGGGCGGTAACCCCGTCGTGGTCGGACAGGCGGCGGGTGCCGTCGGTGGCGGTGATCACGGTGTGTTCGAGGACTTCGACGGCGTTGATGTTGGTGTGGATACGGTCGGCGCGGTGAGCCACGGTCGGTTTGAGGCTGTAGCCGACGGTGGGGGTCAGGTCCCCGGCCAACTCGCCCAGGTCGGTGAACCCGGCATCGGCGATGATCTGAGCGGGCGTGGCGTCGAGTTTGCGTTCAACTCGTCCGCTGGTGACGTCATCGACGTTCGGCAGGTCCCGTTCAGCCAGGGCACGGGCGTTGTAGTCCCCGGCCGCGATCACCGGGACCTTCCCCATCAGGTTGAACATCTCAGCTTCCAGCGCGCGAGCGCGGGGGCTGGACGGGGCGAGGTGCACCCCGCACAGGTCCACCCGGCGTGGTGTGCCGATGCCCGCGCCCAGGTCGGCCTCCACTCGCAGCAGCGCGTGAAACCACGGCCCGACCCCGGTTTCGTGCCGCTCTTGCACCACGCGCAGCTTCGGGGACTCACGGACCAGCACCGCCAGGTCACAGCCGTAGCGGAGCGCGGGCACCAGGTACCGGCCGCCGGGCATGTCCAGGTGCCGCGCGACCTGGTGGAGCCGCTTGGAGCCCCACCGGCCCCACTTGCATTCCTGGAGGAACACCACGTCATGCGGACCGGTCGCGGTGAGCTTGGCAAGGATGCCGCGAAGGCGCGAGTCGTCCCCAGCGCCGGTGTCGGTGCCGCCATCAATGCCGCCGTTGTTCAGGTTCCAGGTGCTGACGCGCAAGGTCACCGGATCACTCATCAGGCGTGCCCTTCCCGGCCGAAGGGGCGGTTAGGGCGCTGACTGCGCTGTCTGGCGGAATCTGGGCCAAAGCGTCTTTGGCGTGGCCGAGGAGCATGTGAGCGCCCCCGATGGTGTCGCCGCATGAGGCCAGGTTCACCATGGCCTGATCCAGGGCGTACACCCTCGCGCGGACCCGGCCCGCGCCCTGGTCGTCCCACAGGTCACCCGTCGCGACGGTGGCCTGATAGGTGGAATGCAGCCCATCACCCACGGCCCCGAGCACCGCCAACAGTTGGTCCATGGCGTCAAACAGCCACTCCAACAGGTCCCCGGTCTCCTCCAGCGACAGCGGCACCGACAGCGCCGCGCGCAGCAGCGCCATAGTTTCGGCCAGCGTTTCGGCCAGCGCCAACGTCGCAGTACTTGACCCGTTCGCAGACGCCTCGCGAGTGCTGGTCGTCTCGTCCACCTGGACCTCAACCCGAGCGCCGGACAGCCCTTCGCGCTCCGGTGTCTTGCGCTTGCGCAGCCCGTGGGCCCTTGCGCGGCCAAGGCCAGCCGTCCGCCTGAACAATCGCATCACGCAACTCCCGAGGACTCATCGCTTCCACCAGCCGAAGCCCGCCACCCACACGGACCAACGCCCACCACGTTCGCGTCGCCGTGCCATACCAAGCCGCCTCCACCCGCCCGCCGAACTCCTCCCGAATCGACCGCGTGAGCGGTTCGGCGTCCAGGCCCTCCGGAAGCTGCACCCGACCAGCGCCGGAACCGGTCGGTCGTCCCGCGGCTTCACCCCCCGAAGCCTCGCGACCAGGAGCACGCCCCCCAAGGGCACCAGCGACCCCACCCAGCACCCGGCCGCAGGAGTCCCGAAGCACATCGCGGGGGAACTCACGGGCGGACTCGCCCGGCATCACGACACCGACGCATCGGTGAACGGCACCGCCAACACCCGCGCGATAGCCTCAGCCGCCCGCACCGGTTCAGCCACCGGACACAACGCCTCCAGCTCCACCGAGGGAGCCACCAAGGCCGAGCCGTCCGTGTCGCCACCGACAGGACGCGGGAGCGACCAGGCCCACCACCACCACAACTCGCGGTCCGGCCCGTTCGGACGACACCACACCTCTTGGTTCAGGCCCGGCGAAACAGCCGCGCCGACCAGGTCGTCAGGAGCAGGCTCACCAGCAGGGTTCCGCGCGAAGACCGCACCATGACCACGCACCTTCGCGACCAGGCCCCGCGCCGCCAACTCCACCACCAGCGCACGCGCCGCCGGAGCCCACACCGACGCCTCATCCTCAGTCAAAGGACGCTCACCCACCGCCTACCCCCTTCCACCGTTGGAAGCGGGACCGGTGACGCTCCCTGTGTGCCCAGCGCACAACGCCACCGGCCCCGCAGCTCATCAGGCCGCCCGAGACGAGGACTCAGGCGAGCACCAGGAGCAAGGCCGCCGTTCAGGCTTCGGGCCTACACCTCGGACCGAGTTCCGGATCAGGACCAGGCGACGCACGGAAACCAACTTCCATCCCCGCCCATGGCACTCGGCGCACTCGCGCACCCTGTCCGTCATGAACGCTCAGCCTCCACGCTGGTTTGATCACCGTGTGATGTGGTGACCCATCGTGAAGGGCCGACTCCTCAGATCCGATGTCCTGGGGACATGCCTCCGGGATATCGTCGGCGTGTGAGTGATCGCCAACCCTGGACCAATCCGCGTCTACGCGCCGCGTGGGCTCGACAGGATTGGGCCGCGATCTTCTGCGAGTACCGGCGAGTAGCAGGGATCAGCCAGCGAGAGCTGGAACCACTCGTTGGCATGGATCAGCCGTACATTTCCAAGGTCGAGCGCGGGATCAAAAAGATCACCTCGGCTGAGGTGATCGACCGGATAACCCGGGGGTTGAACGTGCCGGAAGAGTTGGGAGGCGTTCCCGCGCGGGAACAGGATCTCTCGGACTGGTTGCCGCCGCCCGAGCTGCGCGAGCGGATCGCGCACGCACATTCGACCGGCCGCGCAGACGTGCGTGTGGCAGATTGGATTGGTGAGGTTCTCGCCAGCCACCGTCGCGCCGAGGACCAGGTAGGCGGCCGCGAACTCTGGCCGGTGGTGCGGAGCCAGCTCGACAGCGTGACTCGCCTCATCCCGGATGCTTCGGGGGCAACCGCCGACAAGCTTCTATCGCTCGCAGCCGAACACGCACACTGGCTCTCTTGGGTCGCTGCCCAAGAGAATCGGCCAGGAGTTGCCTTGAGCTGGCTCGACCTAGCGCAAGGGTGGGCGAGCGAAGCAGGAGCCTACGACCTCACCTCGTGGGTTACCCGAGTCCGATCGCACTACGTGCTGACCCACAAGGACCCCCTTCGAGCACTCCGCATCGCGGAAGGCGCTCGCGTGGCTCCACCGGGCCGAGGGCTGTCACCCGCAGCGGAGGCAATCGCGGCGCACACCGAGGGAATGGCCGCCGCCGCAGCAGGCGAACGTGACCGGGCACGACGACTGAGCGATGAGGCGTACCAGCTCGCGCTACGCGTCCCCGACCCCGGAGAACGGCCCGGCTGGTTGTACTGGCTTGACCCAGTGCGCGCCCAACTCCAACGGGCGGACATGGCCTATGCGGTCCGGGACTGGAGCGATGCAGCCGCCCTGTACGCAGCGAGCCTTGGCGATCTAGAAGGCTTTCCACGCGATCACGCGTATTACTCGGACCGCTACCAGGACGCCCGAAGCCGTATCTAGACCTTCAGTCGCCGACGATGGCCGCGTCGGTCAGGATGGCGTGTTCGCCCGCGTGCTCACGCACCGCCTCGCGCATCAACTCAAGGATCTTCTGTTCGTCCTCACCAGTCCGGGCAAGACCATCGGTCGGAAGCTCGACCTCGAAGGACGGATCAGGCCGGGTATCCATCCCCAACATGGCATCCGTGCCGCCATCCCAGTACGACAGCTTCCACTTCTCCACGATGCTCCAAACAGCTAGCGGGCCTGTGCCATCGCAGCCTACCGACGCCCACCCACACACCGAGTGCGCGCGTTCGCGGTGATGAGTTGCCCGCAGGGGCTTGCCGAATTTAGCCGTTTGAGATCAAGGGCGGCGGCGCTCGCGCCGTTGGCGCGGCCCGCCGCCAGCGCGGCCGGAGCGTGCGGCGTGGGCGCCGGTCACCGGCCCCGCGCGCCCGGCCGCGCATCGGCGACGCCCGCGCCCTACCGCCCGGCGAGCGGCAGTCACCGGGGCGCGCCGCCGCCCATCCCGCATTGTCGCCGGAGACGGCCGGGTGCGGGAGGCAGCGACAGTTCGTAGACGTACGCCGGGGGCGTCCTGGAGGCGGTCGCGGGTAGGTGGGGCTCCCTTCCGGTCCGTCGTCAGCGGGACGTAGCCCTACCAGGCGGGGAGGACGCCGGTCCAGATCGTTCGTCCGTGGGGCGCTCCATCTGGACCGGCGTCCTCCCCGCCCGGTTGCCCTGCGGGCGCAGACGACGGACCGGAAGGGAGCCCCACCATGTACCTCAACCTCAGCCCCGAAGCGCACACCGCCGCCTTGGCCGTCTACGAACTGTCGCTGCCTCCCGCGCAGCGCGAGTTCTCCCGTGACACCGACGACGCCCTGATGGTCGAGGTGGTCACCGAGCTGGTAGCGCGCATCCCCGAGGAGGCCGAGCGCGTGAAGGTGCTGGACTACTGGGCCAGCCTCACCGGGTGAGGAACCGGCCGGGGCCGCCGTGGTCGTGGCGGTTCCGGCCACCGGGAACGGGTTGGGCGAGTTCGAACCAGGGGGCTGCGCCGCCCCCTGGACCCCCGCGAACCAGAGCACTCATTCGCGCGCTTCTGTCTGGCACGGGGTTCTCGCCGTTCGCGCGAATGAGCACTCTGGGCCGGTCGCTGCGTCTGTGACGACGAGTTGCCGGTTTGGCGACGAGGGCCAGGCCCTCACGGACGTTACGCGTCCTGCCAGTTCAGGGCACTAATTACGGTGCGATGGCGAAGGTTGGCGATGGTGAAGGGAAGTTGTTCGGCATGTGGAAGGAGCTGCAACGGGCAAAGGAGCCTTGGCACCGTGATCTAGACCAGCAGCGCCGGGGGCGGGCAGACAAGGCAGCGAGGCGAGAAGCTTGGGCAGGCGCGGAGGCGTGCACTGGGTTGCACGAGGGCCCCGCGTTGTCGCAGGCCAGCACGGCGAGGGGCGTGCAATTAGCGTGCAATTAGGAGGGGTGAACAGGGGGCAGTGGAGGGCAGTTGTGGACCATGGGTCGCCCAGGTCAGAGGGCTGATGTGGGTTAATCACGCAGATTTGCAAGCCGGGTGTCAGGGGTTCGAATCCCCTAGGCTCCACGCCTAAGAAAGCCCAGGTCAGGATTGTTTTCCTGACCTGGGCTCTCGTTTTTCAGGGCCGCTTCTTGCGCGCCCGTGCCCGCTGCGCGCCCGAAGCGCCTCTCGCCCTTGCGGTCGGCGTTGGCCATCTCGCTCAACGTGTCTGTGATCTCCCGGTGCCGCCCATCCGTCGCATGGAGGTAGCTCGGGCCGCCCGCTCGCCTGTGCCGGGCCGCGCATCATGCGCCGTCCGCCGGTCCGTCGCCAACAGGCCGCCACGGGGTCGTGCCGCCGCCCGCGCCACTGCCAGAATCTCGCCATGCCCGGAGACCCCGCTCGTTACGCCGATGGCCAGAACATGGGATGGCAGCTCATTTCCTTCAGTACCGGCGACGAGCAGGGCTGCACTACCTGCCCCATCAGCCGGGAGCAGTTCATCAGGGTGCGCGGCCTCTTCGACTACGGCGACGACGAGTGGTTCACGTACTCGTATCCGGTCACGCCCGAACACTGGCCGCACCTCGTCGGGATACTGGGCTGCCCACCTTTCGAACCTGACAGGTCCTACTTCATCGAGGGGTACGCCACAGACCTGTAGTCGCGTGCCTCGGCTGGACGTGCGGGCTCCCCAGAGGATCGCGAGCCGTCGAGGATGGCAGCGGGTCCGGGTGACGAAGGGAGAGCGCCCCCGGCCGGAGGCGTCGGGCGGGGGCGGTCTCGCGAGGGAGCGGGGCGCTGCGGCGGCCGACGGGATGGTTGGCCGGCGCGGCGCGGTGAGACGGGATCAGGCGTGCATGGTCTTCTTGATCCACTTGGCGAAGGCGGGGGCGCTGCTGTAGAGGCCCGGGCCCTGCGAGCAGGAGAGGCCCGGGGCACCGGGGCCCGAGGTCACGCCGATGAGTTCCCAGCGGCCGTTCCGGGCCCGCTGGATCTGCGGGCCGCCGGAGTCTCCGTTGCAGGCCATGGCGTGGGGCACCCGGCTGACCGTGCAGAGCCTGGTCTGGTCGGCGTAGCCCGGGGCGCACTCGGCGGCCGATCCCCGGCGGGCGTCGAGCTGCTGCAGCCGCTCGGCGAAGACCCACTTGGCGGGGTCGGGGCTCTCCACGACCGTGCCGAAGCCGAGCAGCCGGGTGGGGGTGCCGGGAGGTCCGGGCTGGTTGGCGATGCGGATGGGCTTCTCGCTGACGGGACGGTCCAGGCGGAGCAGCGCGACGTCGTTGGAGTTGGGTCGGTTCTGCTCGGGGTCACCGCTCTTGTAGCCCGGGTGGACGATCGTGCGAGTGATGGTGCGGACGGTGCCTCCGGACTTGTACCGCTGGCTGCCGATCCGGACGGTGCCGTCCGCTCGCGTCTCCACGACGCAGTGCGCGGCGGTGAGCACCCACTGGCGGTCGATCAGGGAACCCCCGCAGACTCCCTTGAACTGGATCTCGTCGGCCGCCACCGGGATCGACGCCATGAACGGGTACGGCTCCGTGGCGTCCTTGCCGTTGATGATCGCGTTGGCGCTGCCGGCCGTCACGGTCAGACCGGCCGCGCCGGCGGCCAGGACGAGGACGGCGGCGCGCTTCGCGTGGCGGCGCGCGGATTGGGGAGCGAACACAGGAGGTTCCTTTTCTGGTCGGATTTCCGGACACCTCCAGCCTGGTCGTCGGAGAGGCGCCGGGACATCCGGGCAGCAGGCGTTCGCATGGTGTAGCCAGCCCCCAGACGCGGCGCGCGTGATGACGGCAGATATCGAAGGACAATGAGCGGATCCGAGCGGAGCGGGAACTTTCGGGGCGGGGCGGCAGTTGTCCCGAGTACGTCCAGTGGATCATGGAAATGGGTCTTCGGCTGGATGGTTTGTTGATCCCCGCCGATACCGCGGAGCGGGATTTCTGCTGTGTGGGTTGCAAGGCCGGGGATTCGGATTGGCCATGAGGTCGCGTTCGCGAAAAGGTCGCTGATTCGGGGGCGCTTTCGACGGGCGGACGGGTCGAGTAGGCGAATGCCGCGAACCGCCTCCTAACGGCCGCTCCCGGTGTCCGCAACCGGAATCGGCGGATGCGGGACAGCCGTTCGCGGCCATCGAACACGGCTGCGCCGACCGCCGCGGCGACGGCTTGACGCGTCCGGCAGGGACGGGCGGTCGGCGGCCGGTGACCTGGTGCTCCAGGGGTGGACGGGCGGCGATGCGGCCCCGTCACGACGGCCCCGCACGCCCCAGTCCGTTTTGTCGCTTTTGTTCATGAAACTGCCTGTCAGGCAGGGCGTACGCGTGTCCGCGAAGCGTGTCGAACAGGCTGACAACACCCCCGTCTTGCGGACACGTGATCATCCCCGGAAGTGTTGGCACCACTTGAGCACGCCCCCCGCCGCAGACCCCAGGAGAACCGATGAAGCTGCCTAAATACGCCGCTGCCGCCACGGCGGCCGTCGTGCTCACCTCGCTGGCAGGGGTGACCGCGGTGTCGGCCGCGCAGGGGAACACCGCGCACCGGGCCGCTCCGGAGTCCAACGCCTCGGCCCTCCCCGGCGTGAACATGGAAGCGCTCGTCAAGGCCGCGCAGATCGACCCGCGCCGGGCCGACAACAAGCTGACCCCGGGCGCCAAGGCCAGCGTGCTGCTGGTCGAGAAGGCCCTCGCCGACAAGCACCTGCTCGACAAGAAGTGGGTGGACGGCTACTTCGGCACGACGACGACCGCGGCCTACACCAAGTTCCAGAAGTCCCTCGGATACAAGGGGCTCAGCGCCAACGGCCTGCCGGGCAAGTCCTCGCTCGCCAAGCTCGGCGCCGGCCGGTTCACCGTGAACCACGTCATCGTGCCGGGTCCGAAGGTGAAGTTCGGCACCAAGTACTACGTGAACACCCGCACGCAGAAGATGCTGCTGCAGGCGCAGAAGACGCTGCACCGCAAGCTCGTCCTTGACCAGGGTTCCTACAACCCGGGCGGCGACCCGACGTCCGTCGGGACCCACGACGGCGGCGGGGTCGTCGACATCAACGTCAAGGGCATGAACGCCGCCACCCGCACCGCCGTCGCCAAGGCGCTGCGCCAGGTCGGATTCGCCGCCTGGGTCCGCAGCCCGAGCCAGGGCAACTGGCCGTGGCACATTCACGCGACCGCCATTAACGACACCGACCTTTCCGTTCAGGCCCAGCACCAGATCGGTGACTACTACCTCGGTCAGAACGGGCTCGCCAACCGTGGCAAGGACGACGGTCCGAAGGTGACCATCCGCACGTGGGAGGAGTACCTCCGGACTCGCTGACCCCGGAGGAATGCCCTCGGCCTTCGCTGACCCGTCCGCATCCCAAGCCCCCGCCAGTATCAAGGAGAACAGTCCATGAGAATGCTCACCAAGGTCCTCACGACGGCGACCGCCGCTGCTGCGATCGGCGGTGCGGTTGTCGCCACCACTGCTTCTTCCGCTGACGCGGCGGGGCGCAACGGGAAGTGCGAGACCGGCGAGTTCTGCCTCTATTACAACAGCAACCAGAAGGGCTCCCTGTCGGACTTCACCGGCTCGGTCGCCGACTACGGTGCGAAGCAGCCGGGCTGCTACGACTTCAAGAGCGCCGGCGCGGGCAAGGGCAAGTGCGTCAAGAACGCCACCGCCTCCGTCTGGAACCGCAGCAGCAAGACCGTGCGGGTCTACTTCAACAGCAACTACGGCGGCCGGTACCAGGACTTCAAGGCGGGGGCGAAGGGCAACCTGAACTCCACCCTGAAGAACCAGAACGCCTCGCACCAGTTCTCGCCGAGCAACCGCGTGAACATGTCGTACGCGCTGTACAAGACCAGCGGCGGCCGCATCACCTGCGGCTTCGACAAGTACACCACCACGCCCGGACGCCACGAGGGCACCGACATCGCGCGCCGCATCGGCTCCAAGGTCTACGCGCTGACCCCGGGCAAGGTCATCTACATCGCCCGCGGCTACAACGGCCGGTCCGGCCTGTCCACGATCTCCGTCTACAACGCCTCGACGAAGAAGACGGTCATCTACCTGCACTCCGCCCCGTCGTCCTCGCTGCGCGTCGGCCAGACGATCTCCAAGGGCCAGTACATCGCGACCGAGGCGTGGCACGGCGTGTCCTCCTCCGGCGGTGCGCACACCCACGTCGAGATGCGCCTCGGCTACCAGAAGCTGGCCGCCAAGAGCGTCAGCGACCCCCGCCTGGACAACCCGAACCCGGTCTCGTTCTGGGTCTCCCAGGGCTACAACTACCGCTGATCGCCGCGACGGCTGACGGACGATAAGGACGATCGTGACCAAACGGAAGATGGTGGCGCGGGTCACCGCGGCGACCGCGGCGATGACGCTCGGCGGGACGGTGCTCGCGACGACCACGGGTGTGGCGGAGGCCGCCGGCCGTAACGGCAAGTGCGACACCGGCGAGTTCTGCCTCTACTACAACAGCGGCCAGAAGGGCTCGCTGTCGGACTTCACCGGGTCGGTGGCCGACTACGGCGCGAAGCAGCCGGGCTGCTACGACTTCAAGAGCGCCGGCGCCGGCAAGGGCGTCTGCGTCAAGAACCACGCGGCCTCGGTGTGGAACCGCACGGGCAAGACCGTGCGGGTCTACTTCAACAGCAACTACGGCGGCAAGTACCAGGACTTCAAGGCCGGGACCAAGGGCAACCTGAACTCCAGCCTGAAGAACCAGAACGCGTCGCACAAGATCGGCCCGTCCAGCACGCCGCCGCCCACCGGCTGCAAGACCGACGGGACGAACACCAAGGAGCCCTCGACCATCCTCGTGTACCGCACGCGGACGGGCCGGGTGGAGCGGGTCAACTTCAAGTACTACGTGAAGAACGTCCTGCCCAAGGAGTGGATGCCGAGCTGGAAGTCGGAGTCGCTCAAGGCCGGGGCCATGGCCGTCAAGAGCTACGCCTGGTGGTGGGCGCTGCACTCGACGCGCAAGATCAACGGCCACTGCTTCGACGTCTACGACAACACCAACAGCCAGGTGTACGTCCCGGGCTCCGCCACGGCGCGCACCAACGCCGCGGTGGACGCGACGTGGGGTCACCGGATGACCCGCAGCGGCAAGATCTTCATGGCGCAGTACTGCTCCACGACGACCGCCTGCGGCGCCTGGAAGACCGGCGACTGGATGTCGCAGTACGGCTCCCGTGACAAGGCGAACGCCGGCTGGAGCTACACGCGGATCCTGAAGTACTACTACCGCGGAATCGCCATCGCCTAGTCGGGGAGATGGTCTGACCTCTGGTTCCCCGCCGTGCTCCCACGGCGGGGAACCATTGGTCGTTGGTCGTTGGTCGGTGGGCTCGGACGCCGAGCAGAAAAGGACGTGCCCGCGGTGTTCGGTGCCCGGGCGGTCAGTGCTCGCGGACGACGAGCTGGAAGTTGACCGGTCGGTTGCCGGTGAAGGCGACCCGTCCGTCACTGTCCAGCATCTTGAAGCGCACGTAGCAGAAGGCAGGTTTCTTGGGTGTGGTGACCTCGACCCGGATGTCGACGGTGTCGCCGGGGCGCGTGTACTTGATGGGCACGCGGTTCTTGGTGCGGCAGTCGTCGGCCGTCTGCGGGAGGTCGAGGCGGCGCAGCGAGTACCCGCGCCAGTACAGCGCGCCGGTGTTCCGGATGCGCCACACCTTGATGACGGTCTGGCCGGGGCCCACCACGGTGCAGTCGCGGAGCGTGACGTCGTCGACGAACGCCGCCGCGTCTCCCTTGTGCAGCGGCGGCGCCCACGCCGGCTGGCTGGGCTTCACCGGGCAGCCGGCCGCGACGGCCGCCGAGGACGAACGGTCGGACGGGCTTTGAACCGGAGCATGGGACTTGGGATCGCCGTCGCCCATGGTCATCACGTAGACGACCGCTCCCACACCGGCGGCGGCGATGACCGCCGCGGCCAGGTGGATCGGCCGGATCCGCTTGCGCGGTCGCGATGGAGCGCCGACCTGCTGGATGCCGCCCTCGAACCCGGCGTGCGGGTGCGGCGGCAGCGGTTGCTGAGGCGGACCGCCGCCAGGCGGATGCGGTAGCGGTAGCGGAGCCATCGTTCCCGAAGGCATGGTCCCCGACGGAGTGCCGGGCGACTGCGCAGGGACGGGCGCGGATGCCGTGGCCGGATGCGACGGCTGCGGCACGGCAGGGATGGACGCCGACGCGTCGGCAGGCGGCTGTCCGGGCGCGGACGTCTGGGGCGAGGCGGTACCGGGCGGCCTCGGCGGCGCGGTTGCGGACGCCGCAGGATCTCCGCCGGACGACCCGACGGTCACCGGGAACGACTGCGCTTCCGAGGTGTCGCCGACCGGAGCGCCGCCGACCGGAGCGCCGACCTCGTCGGCCGGACGCGGGGGCGGGGTGCTCGCGCCCCTGACCACGAGGTTCGCCTGTTCCCAGCGCTCGCGGTACGCCTCCGGGTCCCCGCCGCAGGCCTTGACGAATTCGGCGGTGGTGCCCCAGCTCGGGAGGCGGTTGCCCTTCGTAGCCTCGTGAAGCGTGGTGTGCGAGATCGCCCCCGACCGTCCGGACATCTCCCGGAATGACGGATTGCCGACCGAGGTTCGGAGTTCCCGCAGGACCTCCGCGAAGCCCTCGATCGCCTCCGCGCGTGCACGCATCTCGTCCACCGGCCGAAGTTAGCAGCGCTCTTGGTAATCACTCAAGGCGTAACCCGTGTTGCGGACGACCCGTCAAAACACAAGTGTCCTAGACGCTACGTCCCCTGCCGGGTTCGCGCCGTCACCACCCCGGCCCGGTCGGCGGACGGCCGGTCCGCGGCAGCGGCGCGAAGGTGATCGGATATGCGCTGATCAGCGCGGTTCGACTTCGCGATGGCCCGCGTCGGGGTGGCCGGAACGGCGGTGCCGCCGCCGTCCCGGAGTGGCACGGTTGAAGAGCCGGAGTGCCTAACGGACAGCCCTCGTCCTCGCCTTTTGTGTCGTAGCGAACATCACTGAGAGTGATGGGCGTCGCACGCGCCCGACCATGCCGGGCCGCCACCGTTCGGCGGGGCCCCGCGTGCCGTGTTCAGGCGGTGTCAGGAGCGGAGGTAGGTGAGGACGGCCAGGACACGGCGGTGGTCGTCGGCGTCCGGGGGCAGGTCGAGCTTGGCCAGCATGCCGTTGATGTGCTTGCCGACGGCGGCGGCCGAGACCGTGAGCGCCTGCGCGATCGCGGCGTTGGAGCGGCCCTGCGCCATGAGGGCCAGCACCTCGCGCTCACGGGGGGTGAGGCGCTCCAGGGGGTCGCGGCGGCGGGCCAGCAGGTGCCGGACCACCTCGGGGTCGATGACCGTGCCGCCGTCCGCGACCTGGCGCACGGCGTCGGCGAAGTCGGTGACGTCGATGATCCGGTCCTTCAGCAGGTAGCCGACCGCGCGGGCCTCGGTGGAGTCGAGCAGCGCGCCCGCCGAGGCCGTCTCGATGTACTGGCTGAGGACGAGCACGGGCAGTCCGGGGTCGCGTTCGCGCAGGTCGATGGCGGCGCGCAGGCCGTCGTCGGTCAGGGTCGGCGGCATCCGGACGTCGGTGACGACGAGGTCCGGCCGGTGCGCCTCGACCGCGGCGGTGAGGGACGGCGCGTCCGCGACGGCCCCGACGACCTCGTGTCCGAACCGGGTGAGGACGGCGGTCAGGCCGTCCCGCATCAGGGCCCCGTCCTCGGCGAGGACGACGCGGAGGGAACGGGCTTCGGACACGGCATCTCCACTCTCAGCAGGGTCGGGCCTCCGGACGGGCTGGTCAGCGCGAGGGCGCCGCCGACGACCGCGAGCCGGTCGGACAGCCCGGTCAGGCCGCTGCCGGCGGCCGGGTCGGCGCCGCCCGCGCCATCATCGCCGATCTCCAGCACCAGGGCGTCGCCGTGGTGCGCGCCGGTGATCCACGCGCGCTCCGCGCCGCTGTGCCGGGCGATGTTGGCCAGCGCCTCGCAGACGACGAAGTAGCCGGTGGCCTCCAGGGCGGCGGGCAGCCGGCCGGGGATGTCCCAGGTGAGGTCGACGGGAACGGGACAGCGGTCGGCCGCGTCCTGGACGGCCGCGCCCAGCCCGTGCTGGGTCAGGACCTGCGGGTGGATGCCGTGGATCAGCTCGCGCAGTTCGGTCAGCGCCTTGCGGGACTCGCGGTGGGCGCGCGCGACGTGGTCGGCGGCGGGTCCGGGCGGCAGGTCGAGCAGGGCCAG